>NZ_JAEQDD010000001.1:108539-231818 GCF_020737885.1 Microcoleus sp. PH2017_34_RAT_O_A
TATCGATCGAAGATTGGCTCGTGCTTGGGCCAAGGTATGTAGTTGCGCTTCAGCGCTCTTTCATAAGATCTAAGCAAAGAGGGCTCGCATCCCAACAACGTACCTAATTTGTGTAATGACTGCTGATTTTTGGGACGGGTTCTGGGGATCTTCCCAGCTATTTTTGCAATCTTGTCTAGGCTTGTTGCAACCAGACACTCAATCAGCAACGGGGTTTCTCGGGCTTGGGCGCAAATCTTGGAAAAATGCCGGTGCCCTATTGGTGTTGGTTTATTGTAAAAAATTGTAAACTGTAACGAGTGCTTTCTGCATCTAATATTTTTTCGAGGAGTCCCATGAAGCAACTTTTGATAGCTGAGCGCTTTTGCCTGATTGCCCACGTCTTGTCAATGGCCTTTGGATTGGCAGGGTTGCTGCTGATTTTACCCCATCCCGAATTCGTGATGAATTTATCGCCCGCCGGACAAACTTTGTTCCAATGGGGGATGGCTGGGGGTGGAGTAGTTTATATCATTTTTGGCGCAGCAGCGGTTGCTCTCTATGCCTATCGGACGTTGGGGCTGGGTGCAACTCTGACATTTTTGCTGCCTTCTGTGTTTTTATCTTTGAGTAGCGAGTTGTTGGGAACGAGTACGGGTTTTCCCTTCGGCCATTACCACTATTTAAGCGGGTTGGGCTACAAAATTGCAGGGCTGGTGCCGTTTACAATTCCCATGTCGTGGTTTTATCTAGGACTGGTTTCATATATAATTGCTCGCGCTGGGCTGGCTGGTGGTAAAGGCGAATTGAATTGGGTGCGCCAAATAGGCGCGATCGCCCTTGGCGCTCTATTATTGACAGCTTGGGATTTTGTACTAGATCCGGCGATGAGTCAAACTTCTGTACCTTTTTGGGAGTTTGAGGAACTTGGCGCTTTCTTTGGGATGCCTTACCGCAATTTGGCGGGCTGGATGGGTACCGGGGCGCTGTTTATGTCTGTAGCAGCTTTCTTTTGGAGAAAAACTTCGATAAAATTAGAGCGATCGGAATTGAGTTTGCCTTTAATTGTTTATTTGGTAAACTTTGCTTTCGGAGCGATTATCACTGTCACTTCCTTGGATTCTCGGTTCTGGTTCCCGACATCGCTAGCTGTGCTTCTGGGTGTAGTTCCGGCGATCGTATTAAGCTCGATCGCTAAACCCGCAGCAGATGACATAACAGAAGCAATTCCGTCTTTGGAATCTGCTCTCAAAGCTGAAATTCCATCTCAGCGCGTAGGCGCTTTGCGGAAGTAAGCGGCTGATGAGGAATCATATCGTTTCCGGTCGATTGACTGCAATAATATTCGTTCGTAGTGCGGACTTTAGTCCGCACTCAGGCTGCGGACTTAAGTCCGCACTACGAACCGTTTTTGTTATGGTAATTGAGCGGACACGAGCTCACTGCTGATTTGGCAAAAATTCACAGGAAATTTTGAGCTAATTTAAAAACCCGGTTTTAACAAGAAACCGGGTTTTTCAGCAATTATATTTTCATGCCAAATTCCTGTAATATGTTTGAGGTCATATCGTGTCCGAGCGTCGATTAACCGCAATAATATTCGTTCGTAGTGCGGACTTTAGTCCGCACTCAGGCTGCGGACTTAAGTCCGCACTACGAACCGTTAATATGTTTGAGGTCATAGCGTGTCCGATCGTCGATTAACCGCAATAATATTCGTTCGTAGTGCGGACTTTAGTCCGCTCCGATCTTGCGGACTAAAGTCCGCACTACGAACCGTTTTTGTTGTGGTAAGCGACAGGACATGATATCAAAAGTTGATTAAATTTTTCAAATTGACACCAGCCGTAATTCCAAATTATTCAATTGAAAATCTAAAATCTAAAATCTAAAATCCTATGATCGATCCTAACCACCTTACAATCATCATCCCTGCCGCACTTTTGCTGTTGCAATTACCCGCTACCGCCCTTTTAATGTCGCGGTTAATTAAAGGCCCCTCGCGCATCCCGCCCCTGGAACCAGATTCCCCGACGCTGGACTTGTTGGGTGCTTGTACTGCGGTGGTGCCGACTTTGAACGAAGCAGAAAGAATTGCACCTTGTTTGGAAGGATTGAGTCACCAAAGTTACGAGCTCCGAGAGGTGGTAGTTGTTGACAGCTATTCGGTAGATGGAACAGGGGATTTAGTCAAAGCTGCCGCCGAAAAAGACCCCCGGTTTCGCTTAATTAACGACGATCCGTTACCGCCTGGTTGGGTGGGGCGTCCGTGGGCGCTGAATTGGGGTTTTTTGGCAACTTCCGAGAAGTGCGAGTGGATTTTGGGGATAGATGCGGATACTCAGCCGCATCCGGGTTTGATCGCAAGTTTGCTCAAAACTGCTGCTGCTGGAAATTACGATTTGATTTCGCTGTCGCCGCAGTTCATCCTCAAGTATCCGGGCGAGTTGTGGCTGCAACCTGCGCTGTTAATGACTTTGGTGTATCGCTTCGGCCCCACGGGAACCGGCGGGGATGTGCCGGAACGGGTGATGGCAAACGGTCAGTGTTTCCTCTGTAAGCGCGAGGTTTTGGTGGCTTTAGGGGGCTATGAAGTCGCAAAAGGTTCTTTTTGCGATGATGTGACTCTGGCTCGCTATGCTGCGGCTCAGGGCTTTAAGGTGGGCTTTTTGGATGGGGCGAAAGTCTTGAAGGTGCGGATGTATGAGGGGGCGATCGAGACTTGGAATGAATGGGGTCGATCGCTCGATTTGAAAGATGCTGCTTCTGGCGGTCAAATTTGGGGCGATTTGTGGCTGTTGTTGGCGGTTCAAGGTTTGCCGGTGCCGATCGTCCTTTGGTATTTGCTATCGGGTTCCCTACCTGCGATCGCTGTATCTGGGCAGTTTGGGCTGTGGGGATTGAATGTATTTTTGGTTGCGGTGCGATCGGCTTTGTGTTTCGCGATCGCTCCGAGTTACGATCGCACTGAAGCTTCTGGTAAATGGCTATTTTGGCTGTCACCTTTAGCCGATCCGTTAGCGTTTGTGCGGATTCTAATTTCTGCGTTTAATCAGCCGACTCAGTGGCGCGGCCGCAAGTATAGTTAGCTTATGAGAGGCGGATCGCGATTGGAATGGGCGATCGAATTTACATTTGTGCGATCGGCTGATTTGATATTACACTCGCGACTCAGTTTCAATTATAATAGTATGTATCGATATGCTGCCAATCTGGCGATCGAAAAGTATTTGTTCTAGACTGAGGGTCGGAGCTATGATCGACTGTCTCAATTTGGCTCGCTACTTCATTATCAGAGCTTATGAAGATGGTATAGAAGCTGACATGACTAATATGAAGATTCAGAAGCTTTTATACTACGCACAGAGCTTGCATTTGGCACTCTATGATGAGGCCTTCTTTGGAGAAGAAATCCAAGCATGGCGCTACGGCCCTGTTTGTCCTCCTGCTTATAGGTTTTACAGTGAGTTTGAAGCTAGCCAGCTACCTATTCCTAACAAAGAATCCTTATTGCAGCTTACCTCTGATAAGCAAGAGCTTTTAGAAGAAATTTGGGGATATTTCGGTGGTTATCATGCTTATGGATTAAGCAATATGACTCACGGTGAATTTCCTTGGAAAAAAGCTCGTAAAGGTCTACTTCCTGAAGCAAGTTCAACGGAGCCAATTCTTCTCGAAGACATGAAAGCATTAGGTTATCAGAAGCTCGATTTGATAGAGCGCAAGCACCCCGCATACGAACTAGCAATGTCTGAAGTTTTGAAGGATACCTTTGATTCCGAATCATCAAATCGTATTGAAAAAGGAGAAGTCCATGAGTGGCTCAACTCCCTTCTCGATTGAAGCTTCCGACAATTTCAACCGTTCCTTTAAAAAACTTGCAAAAATTCACGGAGCTAGCTTTGTTGAAATAATTTCAAAAGTTTTGGAAGAATTAATTGATTACCAATATCCAAACAATTCCCGTAATGAGCCTTTACCGGGAAAAATTAAGTTGCCAGAAGAATGGACATTTCACAAGATAGATTTTAGGATTGCTAAAGGAGCTTCGGGACAGATTAGACTAATGTACTTAGTTAACGCAACTACTTGTATTATTAAACTCGTTTGGATTTACAGTCACGAGCAGTTTTCAAAACGTCCTGCTGATGCGGATTTAAAGAGTGTACTTAGAGAAATTTTAGAATTTTAAATCAACAAACTGAACAAGACTTCGGAGAGTTTAATTGCCGCTCCAAAGATAGCTTTAAACCCGGTTTCTACGAGTTTTGCGTTGACGATAAATCTACAAAGAAACCGGGTTTTTGAGGTCAGGAATGCCCACCGATTGCGATCGGGGCGCACTGCATTCTCCCTTTTTCAAGCCTTCAGCAAAGCTTTAGATGCCGATTCCCCAGCGATTCGGAGTTGCCTCCTCAATTGCAGATTCAGCAGCACCAACACAGTCCACTGGCAGAGTATCGAGACACAAATGTCATATATTGACTGGTCTCTCAAGGCAGATGAAGATCCAAAGATGGGAAATACTAAAGACAGCCAAATGAAAGGAGCTTTTGCTGGGTAGAGGGAAAGCACAGACAAAATAATTGGTGGTAAAAGGATAGCCCCTCCGACTGTACAAGTCGCCCAAACTGCTTGATTTCGGATTTTTGCGAACATGAATAGCTGAGTGAGGCCGGCGTAAATCAGGATAAGATTGATAAACGCAATCATCGCAGGAAAAGCGGTGTGATTCACCAGCAGCCAAGGTGTTAAAATCACTGTCGAACTGAGGAGATTGATTGCTATTGCAATTGGTGCTGGACTTTTTTCGCTCCAAATTAAATCGAGTATTGGGTATTTGCGCCACAACTTCTGACTACTCGGAACGATTTGTTTCCGATACCTCGCCCAATCATACAAAGCTTGTCTTTCCGAGGTTAAAGCCGCAATCAAAGCTAAAAAAACCATCAAATTTGGGATCGACAAACAGACGATTTCATCAAGGGAGTATTTATTTGATTGGAGTGCAAATCCTAAAATTATTGACTGATAGGAAATCACCAGCAAATAACTTTGTCGCTTGCTCAAAACAGTGGCGGTGGGGTTGGGAAAGCGACGCTGCCATCCCTGGTATATCCAATAGGTTGCCACTGCACAAATCAATAAAGATAAGGCGGTAGAAGACACAAGATTTTTGCCAATCTGCAAATGGAACCATTCCAGACTATCGAACTCCTCAGTTAACCAGTTAAGGTTAGAATGGGATGACTCATTAACTTGATAAGCTACCTGTTTCAAGACAGCAGCCGGAGAGAAAAATGCTAACAAGTCCGCAGCATTGCCGACTGATGGTGCCTTAAAAGCTGTGCTAATAAAACCCAAAACCGCAGCACTAGCCAGCCAAGGCTGAAACCCTCCCAACCAACTGGTTGTTAAACCAAATAGCATTGCACCGCTGTAAAATAAAGCACAGCTAGCTACCATTGCTATGTCGAAACATAAAATATGATGCAGAGGTATTTGAGCTGCTAATCCGCTGTACAGGTGCAGCGGTACAGCAAGAATTGCTGCCAGATACAGTAAAATTGGGACGCCGAGAATTTTACCCAGAAAAATTGTGTTGGCAGATTGGGGGCTGAGGCGAATAAAGTTGAGTGTACCTCGACGTTCCTCTTTATCTAAGTCGCTCACCAGCATATAAGTGCCGGCTACTAAAAGTGCGATCGCACTAAATATGCTCAGGTAAACGAATATTTCTAGCCACCAAGAGGGCCAGTTAATGATGAAATTTCCTGCCGCATCTTGGATACACTTGATTGCATCACTTTTGGGATTGCCATCAAATCCAGTGCAGAATCTGTGATGAATGGGGTACTTGTAATCGCTGGGAAGAGGCGCAACGGGTATCTGGCTCCTCGACGACAAAAACAGCACCAGTTGACTGCTGAGGGAAAGGACGCTGGCGATCGCAATATTGCCCATTTTCAGCCGGCCTTTAAGTTCTCGAAATAACTGGGAATTCCAGTTACCGATTGTGTCTAGCAAGTTGAGAGTCATAGATAATTGTTTTGAGTTGTGAGTGAACAATTGGAAATCGGGTGATTTATTTAATAGTCTTGAACTGGGTGCAGCGACCTGTGCAAGGCAAATATGTTTGTAGGGGCGAAGCATGACCGCAGTCAATATGGGATTATAACTAATAACTTATATGCGGTCATGCTTCGCCCTCTTCAAAACCCAGATGCACCCATTGAACTCATTTAGACCACAGAAACCGGGTTTTTTTGTGAGTCTCGTGGCTCCGATGAAAGATTTTGGTAAAAACCAGGTTTTTGACCGCCCGTGCGTCCAAGGCTATTTAAGATGCTTGTTTGTGTCCCATTTTCAGAAAGATAGTTTCTAAGTCTTCTTGAGTGCAGTGAAATTCGGTGAGGGGAATATTGGCATTGACGAGCGATCGCAATAAATTCGCTGCATCTTCCCGGCTTCCTGAAAAATGAACGCACACCTGCTGAGTTTCCGGCACTATTTCCCAACTTTCAACCCAAGGAAAGTTCTTGAGTTCGGATGTCAGTGCTTCTATATTGCCCAAAGTTGACAGGAAAATTTGCTGTTTCCCGAGGCGTTTGTAAAGTTCTTGTAAAGGGGCGCTTTCCACAAGATAGCCCAATTCCATAATCCCTACCCAGGTGCAAAGTTCGGCTAAATCGCTGAGAACGTGGGATGATATGACTACGGTCATCCCGGCTTGTTGCAAGGATTTGATGATTTCGCGAAATTGCGATCGCGCGATCGGATCTAAACCCGAAACTGGTTCGTCTAACAGCAACAACAGCGGTTCGTGAATAATCGTGCGCCCCAAACTCAGGCGCTGCTTCATTCCCCGCGACAGAGTGGAAATTAAGCTGTTGCGCTTGTTGGTTAATTGCACGAGTTCTAAAACTGCATAGATGCGCTCTCTGCGCCGGGGTTGTCGCAGGTTGTAGAGTCTGGCAAAGTAATCTAAATAATCGCAAACAGTCAAATCGTCGTAAAGCGGAAAATCGTCGGGAAGAAAACCGATGCGCTGTTTGAGAGTGGGATTAGATCGATCGCGCAACAAGCGTTTGCCGTTGATGTAAATCTCCCCTGTAGTAGGTTCTTCAGCGGAGGCCAACATTCGCAGCAAGGTAGTTTTGCCCGCACCGTTGGGGCCGATGAGTCCGCAGATTTCGCCAGCGGCGACTTGCAAGTCGATGTCATTGACGGCAATATGGCGATCGAATTGTTTGGTAAGTCCGCGAGTGTCTATTGCTAATTCTTTTGCCATAGTTAAAAGGCGAGTGAAATTGGCTGCGGTTTGTCTCTAGAAAAGGAAGTTTAAGCTTGTATCTAGCTTAGCCTTTTGATACAGCAGTTGTCAGGGGGATTGCGGAAAATTAACTGTTAAATTTTAAAAAGATTACGATTTATGTTTAAAAATAAGCTCGCTCAGTATTTAAACTAAATCTCAAAAATAATCCAACTTTTGTGGCCTGGGGACGCGAGTCAGTCCAAAATGTAAAAACTAAAACAGCTTATTATTATACCAGCCAAAGATTGCTAACGCGATTCCATAATTTAGGTTGGTTAGCGAAATCACAGACAGTAATTTTAGACGATCTATAGACTTGTAAGTAAGGTGCGTCAGACTTAGGCTGCGTGCGAAATAATTAGATTGTGGGCTTGACGCACCCTACAATATATGTGTTCGTTGTGTAAGTCATCAACTACAAAACTGCCATAACAATTAAGGCTACCAAGCAGCTTAACTGCATCCCTAAGCTTAATACCCTAAACATAGGATTGAGACCGGCGATGTGAATCATTGAATGCAGCAGCCGAAATACGATGTAGGCAACAATCAGCGAATCTACGGCTATTCCAGAGACGCCCCTAACTGTTAGCAGAAAAAAAACTCCCAAATACAAAGGCAGGTTTTCTATCAAGTTAGATTGTACTCTAAATAGTCGCCACAGCAAGCTTTCATCGTTTTGTGTACCAAAATCTTTGGGAGATCCGCCCGCAGATAGATGCCGAATCCTGACTGCTATGAGGGCGATGACAATTGCGATCGTCCACAAAATGAAAATTACCAAACCCCAAAGAGGGAAAGTCATATTTGTCGGTTGAATTTGGATCATCTTTCTACCGGGCGAAACTGCTGCTAATACTTTAGAAAAGTTACCACTCAGGAATCTAGGAGAAAATTGCAGAATTTTAGTAAAAAATTGCCTTCGCCTTGCACTTATTGCAGCAACAGCAGGATCTCGTCACACCAAGCTAGCCAGCCTGTTTCGTAGTGAATCCCGCGCAGTAAAGTCATGTACTGAAATTTTAGGCTGTTTGACAACTTTTGGGGATTTGTAAATTCCTGAGTCTTAATTTGTTGATAAATCATTAATCGCTGCTGATGTTGCTGGCGGTGCACTTCGAGTTTTGCCACGATTATCTGAGGAGACACCAGATACCCAGCATAGAGTTTGACGAGTAACTCATCTTTGATTGGTGCCATCTCCTCCGACTCAGCAATCCATTGGCACAACTGCTGTTTGCCCAATCCCGTCACGGTATAGATACGTTTGTCGGGTCGATTTTCCTGCTGTACGGATTCGGCTTGCAGCCACTGCTTTTCTTCGAGGCGGCTCAATTCTCGGTAAATCTGCTGGAAGCTGGCACTCCAAAAAAAACCAACCGATCCTTCCACAGAGGGATTGAAGCGCTTGGCTAGGTCGTAGCCACTGCTGGGGGCGCTTACTAAGACTGACAGAATGGCATAGCTAAGAGACATAGGCTAGGGGTTGACATACTCACTAAGTTGAATATATCATAAATTGTATATTCAATTTAGTGAATAATCGTGAGATTGAATATGTAATTTCCAGGTAGTAAGATTTTCAAGGAGTTTGAAGATGGCAAATGCAAACAGATATTCGATTTACCAGATCGATTTGCCCGATCGCGCGGAAGCAGTGGTGTTTGTCAACGGCTTTGTGGCACGCGATCGCGCGGGGTTTTTCTGGATGTGGAAAAATCTAGTGTCGATCGGCACTTCGACTGGTAAAGCTGAAGGCTGCGTGCAAGTGAAAGCAGGAATTTGTGGGCCAAAGGAAGTGATTATGGTCAGTTACTGGCGTTCAGAAGCCGATCTGAAACAGTTTTTCCGAGGTGAAGCCCATCGGCGGATGATGCAGTTTGTGTTGAAAAATCCTGATAGCCTCTGTTTGTATAACGAGACATACACACCTTCGCAAAGTGGGAAATACAGCCACGAACCGCAAGGGATGGCAACGCTTTATCCTAGTTTTGCAAAATGAGCAATAACGTGCCAAGTAGCTTGATGTTCCGGGAGCATCCCAATTTGGTAAAAAGCATTTTTTACGTAGTGCGAGGGTCTCGCTCGCGTGCTTTATAAAGCACGCGAGCTCCCGACAGCACTACAAATGCAAAACTGAGATGCTCCCGCTGAGGTAACAGAAAATCTGATGTCAGTTCTCGGCTAAAATCAATTAGCTCGATCTGCTTTTGCTGTGGTATTCTCATCTTTCGCTAAAAAAAAGTAAATCTAAAATCTACCAGAAAGAATTGGTTGAAAGCCGGAACCATTTGAGGGAGAAATTAAAAAGACGATTCATTACTCCAATTCTCTGACTTAAGGGTAGAGGTAGCTCTCAAACTGTCAACTGTCAACTGTCAACTGTCAACTGTTGAAAATCTACAATCGACTGAGGGCCGCACCATTCGATCGAGCAAATGTTCGATCGCACTTGGGAGATTCTCGCAAAAACCAGTGTGTACCCGTTTTCTTGAGGAATTACCGTAATCGCGATCGCAAGTGCGATCGACTCGTCATTCGTCTGGGCGATCGAATCATAATCTTCTGGATTCACAAGATTTGACATGATTTTTAAATCACCTAAAGTAACCAAAGAGAGATAGAAATCGATTTTGGAAAATGAGCCGATTCTACTAAGAAGCCGGAATTCTTATCCATCCTAACAACTCCTTTGGGAATACAATCAGTAAATTCCCACTTTAACGAAGTTTCCCAAGCTGTTTCAAAGCACTTACTACCGCCTCCGCACGAGTTTGTACTCCCAGCTTTGAGTAGATATGTTCTAAATACTTTCTGACTGTACCAATGCTCAGACTCAGTGTTGCCGCAATTTCTGGATTAGTCTTACCTTGCGTCACCTCAAACAATACTTCTGTTTCCCGCTTGGTTAATCCTAGGAATTCCAAAGATACGGATGATAGAGTTAAAAACTCCTCTTCTTCAAGCAACAATAGATATCTTTCCAGCGGTTGCTCAGTCAGAAAGCGTACAATTAATTGTTTTCCTGCTTGTTCTAATTTCAGCGGTAAATGAGGTGCAGGGATTTCATCACTTGGTGTTACCAGCGACAACTGATATTTAACCCATCTCTGCAAATTGTCTGGCAAACATTTTGTTGAAAAATGTGAGTCTTGAAAATACTGTTTCAGCCAATGCAAAGCTCGTTCGCTCATGAATTGAACTTGCCCATCTCCGTTGAGAGAAATAATTCCTAATGCCTCCAGAGTATGACGCTGTTCTACCCACTCCTGTTCTATTTGGGTAAACTGATTCATGTTTTGCTGGGCTTGTACCAGATGAGGGTGCAGTAAATTGAATAAATAGCGATCGCGCTCAGTAAAAATCCGATCTCCCAAAAGTGTAATCGCAATAATATCATCTTGTCCAGAGTAGAGCTTGCTCGCAGATTTAGCAGCCAAAGCAAGAGGTAGTGAAACTGCGATCAGATCCTTGATTCCTCTAGGCTGCATCACCTTTCCATACAATCCTTCCAGACGGTGCAGTTGCTGCTCGTTTAAGAAGTCTGAAACCTTATGCGCTCGATTGTCACGAGTTCGGAGATAATTACCGACTAGAGGGTTTTCGTAAAAATGCTGGTGAGCAACTTTCTCAAAATTCACTGTATCAAGGCGATCGAACCCAGGGGCGGGTTTATAGTCGAGGGAGGTAGTCTTGCTATTCTCGAAGGAGAGGGTGGTGTAGGTGTAATCTACTGCGGAAATAACCTTCGAGACGATCGCCAGCAGATGAGATGAGAAATCCTCAACGCTACAAGTTTTGTATAGTTCCTGTAAGCATCCTGAAAAAATTTGAAAATCATTCTGAGTTAAGTGTTGCATTGTCCTTGATAAAATAGTCGCTAATCATTCGGACTCGATATAGAGTAAGACGAGTTGCGAGGAGAAATAGATGCTTTTGTATCTTTTTTGTAACAATTGACTACGGCAAATGACGGGTTGAATCTAGATTTGAGATATGACAAGCTTTAAAAACAGTTGACAGTTGACCTGGGACAGTTGACAGTTGACCTGGGACAGTTGACAGTTGACCTGGGACAGTTGACAGTTGATTAACATAACAAAAACGGTTTGTAGTGCGGACTTCAGTCCGCAGCTTGAGAGCGGACACTCCCGACGCACGCGCGATCGAATCTTATAGCGGTTAAATGACACTACGAATGTAACAACAAGTCCTAAGTTCAAGTTGGAATAGTTGAAATAGTTAAAATGTCACTAACCCCAGCCTTAAGGCATGGGGCTTGAAAGAGGGAGATTCACCAACTTCTTAATTTGAGACTAAAATAGTGTCTAGACGCCAACCGCATCGTTGGGACAAAAAACTGAACAGCCTGGGCGTGGTAGCTCGAAATACGTCAAGAATGCCTCCCTAGTTTTTAACCTCTATAGCTGTCAGTGTCGAAGGGAAATATATACTCGCAAGAGACTTACCGTAAATGTTTGTACCAGTTCTAGATAGTGAAAACAGACCGCTAATGCCTACTACGCCAAGTCGTGCGCGGCGTTGGATTAAGGCGGGCATCGCCACCCCATTTTGGAAAAAAGGAGTGTTTTGCGTTCGACTCAATGTAGAACCATCAAACACGCACCGCCAACCAATAGCAGTTGGTATTGACCCAGGTTCAAAGCGAGAAGCTTTTACAGTCAAATCCAAAGCTCATGCCTACCTCAACGTGCAAACCCACGCCGTCGATTGGGTGAAAGACCATATTGAGACACGGCGAAATATGCGACGCGCCAGACGTTTTCGCAAGACGCCATGCCGCCAAAACCGAGCAAACCGACTGGTCAACAAACATCGCCTGCCCCCATCGACTAAGGCGAGGTGGCAGTGGAAATTAAGAATAGCTAAATGGCTAACCTTGATGTTTCCGGTATCAACTTTCGTCGTCGAAGATATCAAAGCCCGAAAGAGGAAAAACGCACGCAAGTGGAACGTGTCGTTTAGCCCTCTGGAAGTAGGCAAACGCTGGTTTTATCGGGAACTTACTCGTATTGCACACCTTGAAATCAAAACGGGTAACGATACCTACAATCTGCGTCAAAGTCTGGGACTCAAGAAATCAAAGCAGAAATTGTCAAACAAATTTGAGGCTCACTGCGTTGATTCTTGGGTGCTTGCTAATTGGTATGTTGGAGGACATTTTGAACCCGATAACACAGTGTTGATAGAAGTGATGCCTCTGGAGTTTCACAGAAGACAGCTACATCGATTGCAACACGCTCCCGGTCATATTCGTTCTAGATATGGCGGTACGATTAGCGCAGGGTTTAAACGCGGCTCAATCGTCAAACATCCCAAGTATGGGTTTTGCTATGTCGGTGGCTGGCAAGCGTCACCAACGAAAAAAGACCCAAACCGGAAAACAATTAGTTTGCACAGTTTAGGGACTGGCAAGCGGTTGTGCCAAAATGCGTTGCCGGGAGATTGTAAGTTTTTGTCCCCGAACTCGTGGCGCATTGCCAATTAATTGTAAAGCCGTCCTATAAGGACGGGGTTTCACACCGATTTTTCTGATGACTAAACTGCCGCAAAAGCGCAAGCGCCGAGGCGTGATTCTTTCAGATTGGGGTTTGCAGCGTCTACAGAATACCCAGGAACAATTAGCCATTGCTGAAAATGGCGGTTCTGCTTACACATTAGAGCGATTAAGCAATTTGACAGGGCTCAGTGCTCGATCGATCGGACGGCTGCGAAGTGGCAAAGCAGCAGTCGATCGCCAAACCCTAGAAGAGTTATTTCGCGCCTTTAACCTGACTATAACCGAGCAAGACTACATCCAGCCAGAACCAACAACCGCAGAACGCCAGCCTGTAAAGTCGATCGCCCAAAATTGGGGAGAAGCCATAGATGTTTCCCGCTTTTACGGGCGTACCGCAGAACTTACCACCCTCACCCAATGGATTCTGCAAGATAATTGTCGGTTGGTGTGTATTTTTGGGATTGGTGGCATCGGGAAAACCGCTTTATCTGTCAAATTAGCAGAACAGCTACAAAACCAATTTAGCTACGTCATTTGGCGAAGCCTCCGCAATGCCCCGCCGCCGGAAATTTTCTTAGCAGAATTAGTCTCATTTCTCTCAGGACAACAGGATACAAAAGCAGAAATTAGCAGCTTGATTCAGTGTCTGCGGAATCATCGCTGTCTGATCGTTATAGACAATACCGAAAGCCTGTCACAACCAGGGGATCAGAGTGGACAATATCGTCCCGGCTATGAAGCTTACGGAGAAATGTTGCGCGCGGTGGCCGAAACTCGCCATCAAAGCTGTTTGGTGTTAACCACCAGGGAAAAATGCCCTCAATTTGCTCAATCGGAAGCGGGCGACTTAGCAGTACAAAGCTTGTCCTTGGGCGGTTGTCCAGAAGCCTCCGAAGCATTGATTGAGGCGACGGAATTAACTGGATCGGACAGTCAAAAACAGGATTTGTGCGATCGCTATCGATGCAATCCCCTGGCCTTAAAAATCGTTGCCACCACCATTCGAGATTTGTTCAGCGGCAATATTGGTCTTTTCCTAGCACAAAATGTTACTGTATTTGGCGATGTTGCAGATTTAATTCAACAACAATGCAATCGTCTGTCAATCTTAGAGACTCAAGTCATGTGCTGGTTGGCGATCGATCGCGAATGGGTTTCCTTTACCGAACTTCGAGAAGATTTGAATGCTGGCGTATCCCAAACGCAGTTGATGGAAGCCCTGCAAAATTTGAAATGGCGATCGTTGATTGAAACCAACGCAGGTCAGTTTACATTACAACCTGTGGTGATGGAATATGTCACGCAGACACTGATCGATCGCATTTGTGACGAAATTGCCGATCGCTCATCGCCGACTCCATTGTCAAATTCTTCCCTATTGCAAACCCATGCCTTAATCAAAGCACAGGACAAAGACTACATTCGCGACAGCCAAAATCGCATGATTTTAAAGCCACTGAGCGATCGGTTGCTGAGTCAATTGGGTTCTCAAAAAGACATCGCATATCAACTAAAACAAATTCTATATCGCCTGCAAACCGAGTGTCCGAATCAGGCTGGATACACTGGTGGCAATATTATCAATCTATTACGCCACCTTCAGATTGACCTAACTGACTACGACTTTTCCTATCTCAGCATTTGGCAAGCCGATCTTCAGGATGTGAACCTGCATCGAGTCAATTTCACCCATTCTGACCTATCAAAATCGCGGTTTACCCAACCGTTAGGCAGTATTTTAAGGGTTGCATTTAGCCCCGACAGTCAACTGCTAGCAACTGGAGATAGCAATAATCTGGTGTCCCTATGGCAAGTTTCTAACGGACAATCCAGAGCCATATTTAGATCGCATCACGGTTGGGTTTGGGCGCTGGCTTGGAGTCTCTTTCCCTTGCCTCTTAACGGGGGAAACGAAGCAGGGTATGTCCTCGCCAGCGGCGGTGCCGATCGAACTATCAGACTGTGGAGTATTGAATCAGAAAGTTGTTTGGCAATCTTGCAAGGACATCAGACTACCATCAGAACCCTAGCATGGCAGCCGCACGGACACATCCTTGCTAGCGGGGACGATCGCCAGATTCGACTGTGGGATACTCGTACCAAAGAATGTTGCCAGATTTTGCAGGGCCACAGTAATTGGGTGATGTTTGTTGCTTGGAGTCCCGACGGTCAAATCCTCGCCAGTGCTTCCTTAGATGGAACGGTTCGAGTCTGGGATATACAGAATGGTGAGTGCCTGAAAATCTTATCCGAACATACTAATGGAATTTGGTCAATTGCTTGGAGTCCCAACGGAGAACTTCTCGCCACAGGGAGTCAAGATCGAACCGTGAAGATTTGGGATGCCGACAGCGGTAAATGTCTCAAAACTTTGCAAAGAGACGATCGGGCAGTCTTTTCCCTCGCCTGGAGTCCCGATAGCAGAATGCTCGCCAGCGCTAGCGGAGACCAGAATATCGCGATCTGGGATATAGAAAGCAGTCAATGCTTGCAAACCTTACAGGGAGACAGCAATTCGATTTGGAACGTGACTGTAGCTTGGAGCCCAGATGGGAAAACGATCGCCAGTGGTTCCCACGATCAAACCGTGCGACTGTGGGAGGTCGATCGCAGTCGATCGAATCAGTGCCGAAATTTCAAAACATTGCAGGGATACAGCAATTCTATGTTTGCGGCGGTTTGGAGTCCCGATGGTACGATCCTTGCCAGCAGCAGTGGCGATCGTCTGGTTCGGTTGTGGAATCCTCGCACAGGTCAATGTTTGAAAACATTAAAGGGTCACACCAATTGGATTTGGGGTTTAGCCTGGAGTCCCGATGGCACTACCCTTGCTAGCGGATCCGATGACTGCACGGTTCGACTCTGGGATGCCAGCAGCGGCCAATGTTTGGCAACCCTCGAAGGACACGCAGCCTGGGTTTGGGCTGTCGCTTGGAGTCCCGACAGTCAAATTCTTGCCAGCGCGGCGGGCGGCCTGAATATTCGGTTGTGGGATGTTAAGCACCGGAAATGCCTGAACATCTTGCAGGGAAATGACAGTTGGGTTGGGAGTTTAGCCTGGAGTCCCCACGGCAAAATCCTTGCTAGCGGTTCCCACGATGGAAATCTGCGACTCTGGGATAGCAGCACCGGTCAATGCGTGGATGTCTTGCAGGGACATGAAAGTTCCATTAGATATGTATCTTGGAGCCCGGATGGCCAAACCCTTGCTAGTGCTTCCCAGGATCTGAGCATCCGACTCTGGGATAGCTGTACTGGCAAGTGTCTGAAAATTTTGCAGGGACACAGCGATATGGTAAAAGCAGCAGTCTGGAGTCCTGACGGTGAAATGCTGGCCAGTTGTTCGCACGATCGAACTATTCGACTCTGGGATGCGGGCACGGGAGAATGCACGAAAATTCTACAGGGACATACAAGTCAAATTTGGTCTGTTGCTTGGCGTCCTGTTGTCTCGAATGAGGCAGAAAATCGCGACTTTGTTCTTGCAAGCACCAGCGCTGATGAGACGATTAAGCTGTGGGATGTCAACACAGGTGAATGTTTGAAAACTCTCAGAGCCGATCGCCCCTATGAAGCTATGAATATTACCGGAGTCACGGGTATTACACAAGCTCAGAAAGCCACTTTGGAGGTGTTGGGGGCACACAGTTGACAGTTGACAGTTGACAGTTGACAGTTGACAGTTGACAGTTGACAGTTGACAGTTGATACCCGGTTTCTTAAAGAAACCGGGTTTCTATGTACCTCACTTACCACCAAACCAGATTTGGGATCTAAACCAAATTGTTAGCTACCGAACTGTCTACTGTATCGTTGCCTCCGAGCATCGAAACTCCCAAAGGAAAATTATTGGCATCTGCGATCGACAAAAAAACTGTTTCGGATGTATTGTCGCCAATTAAGCGGCGCGGTTCGGATGGATCTGTTTGTAAAGCCATGATGTCTTACCTGATAAAAAATCTCGGTTTTGATGCAGAATTTTTGCTAGAAACAGGGTTTCTATGTACCTCACTTACCACCAAACCAGATTTGGGATCGTGGCAAATTAAAATCCTTGAACCGAGATGATATTGCCTTGAACCTGGGCTGGAGTTACACCATCAACAAAACCCAATATATTGCCGGAATTTTTAACTTTGATGAGAGTTCCTGTCGTTACAATAGGGCCAGGATTTAGTAAACTTGTCAGACCTTGGTCTTTTAAAACTTGTGGCCCGTCAAACCCCAATATAATTGTCACATTTGTCAGGTTTTCCAAAACTACATCGCCAGCAGTCAAACCCCCTGCTAATCCAATTCGATCGAAACCAACTCTGAAAAGGCTAATCAGATCCGCATTATTGATATCTGTAACTCCGGGTTCTGCTTGCAAGACATACAAGTTGCTGCCGATTTTAGGCCCAGAAATATTGTCATCAAATCCCAATAAAATATCTCGTCCCAAACCCCCAATAAGAGTGTCATACCCATTACCGCTAACTAAGAAATCATTGCCTCTACCGCCCAATAAAATATCGTTTCCCCCAAACCCATAAATCAAATCTGCATCTTGCCCTCCGCTGAGATAGTCATTTCCAGCCTCTCCACCTAGTAAGTCTTTCCCCCTGCCTCCAAATAAGGAATCATTACCCGAGTTTCCCCTGAGAACGTCTTCTCCTTCATTGCCATACACCAAATTGTTAGCTGCTGAAATGTTAACTGTATCGTCACCTTCGAGCATCCAGACTCCCAAAGGAAAATTATTGGTATCTGCGATCGATAAAAAAACGTTTTCGGATGTATTGTCACCAATTAAGCGGCGCGGTTCCGATGGATCTGGTTGTAAAGCCATGATGTCTTACCTGATAAAAAGTTGTCATTGAAATAATGAACCTAGAATTGTTTAACAACAATTAAAATTCAAATAATTACAATTTTTGGAGTTAAACAAATAGGTAAAGTCGCATGAAATTTGCAAGCTGACTATTTATGGGTCGCAGTGCCTATAAACAGACTCAAGCTTTTGATTAAAATTCTTACAAATTTAAACAGTGCTCCGACTTATCAGCACATTAACAAAATAACTCAACTCCATGAATCATGTCCAGGACAGTTAGCCACTTAAGCTAGCCACTTAAGAAAGGCTACCAAACAAAAGATTTTTTAATTTTCAAAGCGCCGATGTTAATTTTTTATGTTCCGGCACACAAATAATCAAAGACCGGGTTTTTTACCAAAATCCTTGGTTGAAGTCCATAGATTAGGTAAAAAACCCGGTTTTTTTTAGCTAATTTGTCCAGGAATGTCCTAGCAAGCGCGACAAGTCCTAAGGAACAAAGACGATATCCGAATCGGGACGAAATCCACCCGGTATTTTGGCAAATTGCTGGTTTTTAAACGACAGCGCACCAGTGCTGTTATTGTATTGAAATTCACTGACTGAAGACACTCCCATTCCACTTACCGAGACTTGGACTTTATCACCTTCCCAGTAATGAAAGTCTTGGATTAAATCAATGCCTTCATAGGCGGGGGTGGAGTAAAAAATGAAATTATCTGCTCCACCACCACCATAGAGAGTGTCATTTCCTGGTTCACCAGAAAGATTGTCGTTGCCATAGTCACCGTCGAGGTAGTCATTACCGAAGGAACCAAGCAAAAGGTCGTTGTCATATCCACCGTAAAGGGTGTCGTTACCAGTCCAACCATCTAAGGTATCGTTACCCCCCTCGCCGTAGAGTTTATCAGCAGAATCGGTACTATTGAATAAACCATTGCTACCGTTGATATAATCATTACCTGCACCTCCCCAGACGGTATCCGCGCCTTGTTCGCCATAGAGGTAGTCATTATCCTCTTCACCGAAGATCAAGTCATTGCCCGAGTATCCCCACAAGGTATCATTTCCAGACCCTCCATACATCGTATCGTTGCCCGCCCCGCCAGATGAAGAGTCGTTACCCGCCAAGGCATAGATAGTATCAGCCCCGCTAGTACCATCCAAATACGTATCGTTGAATGATGTACCGATAATTGGCTTTGCCATCGGAATTTCTCCTAAAATTTGTAGTTTGTTTGCTTGTTTTCTCTGGTTCTCAAAGTTCAGAACCAATCTGCAAATTGCGAATTAGATTCACAATCGATCGATTTTGCGATCGCACAGATACAAGCTGTCGCGATAGGTGAGCGTCGCACTAAACACATTGCTGTGAATCTGAGTTGAATGCGAATTAGAACAATCGGAAATGCCACAATAATTAAACATTATTTAGGTAATTTCCTGATTGGTTGAAATCTAACGCTGCACGCTGATATATCTACTTTGTCCTGAGTGACAGCCAATGTCCAGGACATTTAGACAGTTAAGCTAGCCACTTAAGCTAATATCAAAAAACTACCTATAGATTAAGATTGAAAGATAAATATTACTAAGATTTAATTTTTTTTTAGCAGGGTTAGATTCAGCCATTCAGTCAGTTATGCTGTCATCTAAACAAACAAAAGAGTGCCCAATGGGTACTCTTTTGTTTGCATCCGGTATTGTAACTAGCACGCTACTATAGACTTGTAGGGTGCGTCAGATTTTTATGTTTCCCAAAAGGTACGTTGTTGCGCTTCAGCGCTCTTTCTAAATATAACACTGCGAGCGAAAGATTCGCGGACGCTGTTGGGATGAACTCACTCCTTAGAGTTATTGTGTAGCAAGGTATGCGCCTAACAACTCGATTTACAGTCATACCTCATCTATCGCTCGAAAGGCTATATAAAAGAGCGCTGAAGCGCAACTACGTGCCTTTCCGGAGCGCTTAAGCGCAACTACGTGCCTTTCCGGAGCGCTCAAGCGCAACTACGTGCCTTTCCGGAGCGCTCAAGCGCAACTACATACCTTTCCAGAGCGCTGAAGCGCAACTACGTGCCTTTCCGGAGCGCTCAAGCGCAACAACATACCTTTCCGGAGCGCTCAAGCGCAACTACGTGCCTTTCCGGAGCGCTCAAGCGCAACAACATACCTAAGATTTAGTGGGGGCAGAACATCCTGTCTGCCCCGTAAATTGCTGATTGAAAATGGTGTAATATCTGAGTTAAACGGACTTAATGTCAAGTCTGTTTAACTCAGATACAATTCAATTCATCCTCATGGCAATAGCACAATATCTCGGGATACTAAGAAGTCTGCTGGCTTATTCTCAAGAGTGGCAAACTTAACTTGACCGAAGAATAAATCACCAGTAGTCTTGCTATAGCTGAATTGGTTTAGGGAAGTAGCACCAAAACTGCGGTGAATTTCAATTTTGTCAACTTCACTCTTTTGGAAGTCTTTGATGGTATCAATCCCTGTAGGAGCAAAATAGAATCTGAATCCATCCGCGCCTGCACCACCGTAGAGAATGTTATTGCCAGCAGCATCGATATCGCCACCACCAGTTAAGACATCATTACCATTTCCGCCATAAAGAAGGTCATCGCCACCACCACCAGAAAGTTGGTCATTATCATCGTTGCCGTAGAGGATATCGTTACCTTTCATGCCTTGTATGTCATCATTTCCAGCATCACCTAAAAGCGTGTCAATTCCATTACCACCAAGAATGATATCTCTGCCACCTCTACCATTGATTAAATCGTCTCCATCCTCACCTTTGAGGAAGTTCTTGCCAGCGTTACCCAGCATATAATTATTCAATTCGTTACCAGTGCCATCGATATCAGCAGCATCACTCAAGGTGAGGTTTTCGACGTTTGCACCCAAAGTATAGCTGATAGTGGAAGTGACTACGGTATCAGTACCTTCGGCAGCTTTCTCGGTAACTAAATCAGCAACATTATCAACCAAATAAAGGTCATTACCGCTACCACCATTCATGTCGTCGGCACCAGCACGACCATATATGATGTCGTCGCCTGTACCACCATAGATTTGGTCATCGCCATCACCACCATCTAGGAAGTCGTTACCACCTCCACCAAATAAGTAATCGCGATCGCCTAAACCATAGAGAGAGTTGTTCGCATCATTACCTAGAATAGCATTGTGCGCGTTGTTTCCCGTCGCATCAATGGCAGCGGTTCCCTTCAAATGCAGGTCTTCGACGTTCACTCCTAAAGTGTAGCTGACGGTAGATTCCACCAGATCGATACCTTCGGCAGCAGACTCAGTAACTACGTCAGCAATATTATCGACAATGTACTTATCATTACCGCTACCACCATACATTTTGTCTGCACCAGAACCACCATCAAGCTCATCATCTCCTGCTTTACCGTAGAGAGTGTCGTTGCCTGCTAAACCTGTGAGAGTATCGTTATCAGGAGTGCCATGTAGTAAGTCGTCTTTGGGAGTACCTGGAATCTTAGCCATGTTAAATTTCTCCAAAAAAAATGATGAATTTGTCTGAACTGTATCGGGCGCTAGAAAGTGTCGCGATACGTTAAGAACTTATCTACAAATTGCAAATCTAATTGGCTATTTGCAGATGCCAGATGCGGCGATAGGTGAGCATTGCACTCAAGACTTTGCTGTGAATTTGAGTGAAATGTAAATTGGAACAATAGGACAGATCGCCATACTTAAACAGCATGGGATTGATTTCCTGATTTGTTGAAATCTAACGCTGCACTTGATATATCAACTTTGTCCTGATTTATGGTGAACGTCCAGGACAGTTAGACAGTTAAGCTAGCCACTTAAGAAGTAAAGTAAGAATATCTAAAAATCTCTAAGTTATTTTAGGATTGAAATTGAGGGCTGATGTACAAGTTTGCGGCGGCTGCGGAGGATGAATTAGTTGTGTTTGGTGCGGCCAAACCGGGCTACCGCGATGAGGAAGTTGCTGGCTGGATTGATTTTATGCGGCGACAGAAGATCGATCGAGTTTGTTGCTTGCTTCCCCAGACACAACTCATCGGCTATGGTGACTTGTTGGGAAGCTATGGAAATGTTTTTGGGTGCGATCGCGTTTGCTGGGCTCCGATCGCAGATTTTGAATTGGCCGATCGCGAAATTTTAGTCGATCGCATTTTACCGTTTTTGACATCTGCAAGTCGATCGGGCGATCGGGTGGTGGTTCACTGTGCTGGCGGGATTGGGCGCACAGGACAGGTTTTGGCTGCTTGGTTGGTTAGCGGGCGGGGTTTTTCTAACCAAAAGGCGATCGCGGCTGTGAAAAAAACTGGCAGAAATCCTTATGAAGCTGCGATCGCTGCTGTTTTCAAGGGTCGAAATCCGTGGAAAGTCGCTGCTGAACTTGATGCTTTGTTGGATGATTGTCGTTGACAGTTGACAGTTGACAGTTGACAGTTGACAGTTGATCGCTTGAGTGCACTTGATAAAGGAAGGAGGAGGATTGGAGTAATGATATCGTTTCCGGTTACATCGATATTGTTTAAACAGTCACCGGAAAAGGGTTCCGGCTTTCAACCAATTCTTGGTGGTTAAAAAGTCGGTTTCTGATCTCGCAAATGCCTAAATGGTGTTCAACATAGGAGATCGATCGCCTTCAATGACTATTGACTATTGACTATTGACTGCTGACTACCCTTCGGCTTCGCTCGGGGGGCGAGCTGACTACTGTCAACTGACTACTGTCAACTGTCAACTGTCAACTGTCAACTGTCAACTGATTTGTCACTGCTTCGGCGAAGGGAACCGGCGCATCAAGCTGCAACCAGTGGCTGGTTTCTGGTATGACTGTGGTGGCAATTTGGGGGCGCAGTATGTGGAGGCTGAAAGGCCAGGAGTTTGCCGGCGCGAGGACTGCTGAGATTTGAGTGCCCGGAGTTGCTAGGATGCGATCGATCGCACCAACTGCATCGTAAGCAAACATACCTTTGTACATACCGATGAGACGATCGCGCGGCGTGGCTGCGAGGCGTGCGATCGTGGTTTCGCGCGTCGCAGTTGTACCGCCGTCGAGGGCTTGGGAGAACTTTTCCTCTGCCGCAGCGCGGTAGCTGTCGCCCGCTAGCGCTGCGAGGAAGGGAACCATCTGTTCTTCGTACACGGAGGGCGGCAGGTAGTTAAAGTCACCGGGGGGATCGGCTAGGATGACGCGGGTGATGCGAGTTGGGGCGCAGTCGGCGGTGGCGAGGACGACGAGGGAACCGAAGCTGTGTCCGACGAGGGCTACTTGGGGGATATTCAGCGCGTCGAGGATGGCGATGATGTCGGTGGCGCAGCTATCGGGGGTGTAGTCGCCGTCTGCGGGCGGATCGGATGCGCCGTGGCCCCGGAGGTCGATCGCCAAAATGCGCTGGTTTTGGCCGAGATTGGCGCGCAAAAGTGCGATCGTCTCGTCCCAGACTCCGAGGTGGTATGCCATACCGTGTACGAAGAGGACGGGGATGGGTTCTGCTTCTGCGCTGCTTGCTGCGCCCGTGTCGGTGAGATTGAGTCGCCCCGCTGGGCCGGTGACAGTCGTAATTTGCATAAAATACCTGGACTTTAACGTTGTTCGGATTGGTTCGTAGTGCGGACTTCAGTCCGCATAATGCTACGGACTGAAGTCCGCACTACGAACCGTTTTTGTCATGGTAATCGACCGGAAGCGATCTGCGCGATCGCAAATATGAATCATAATTGGAACCTGCGGCATGAATAATTTGCAGTCGCCCCTCAACTTGTTTTACTCAAAGATAGCCCCATCCAAGCAAGCTTTTTTCAAGTCTACTTTACCTAAAGTTGCACCTCTTAAATCAGCATTTGTTAAGTCAGCATTACTTAAATCTACATTAGTCAAATCGGCACCTCTGAGATTAGCATTGCTTAAATTTGCCCCAGCTAAATTTGCCCTCACAATTTGTGACTTATGCAAGTTGCAGCCACTCAAATTAGCCGATTGCATCTGTGCTGCTGCTAAAATTGCTTTATTTAAATTAGTGCCGCTCAGGTCAGCCAAATTCAATTTGGCATAACTCAGATCGATGTTTTCCAAACAAAGTTGGCTCAATTGAGCGCATCTCAAGTTAGCATTAACAAAATATCTGTCTCCCGCCGCATAACGGCGCAGCAATTCGTCAACTCCCAGCCGAGTTAAAACCGGTTCGGCCGCCTTTTGATAGCACCACGATGTCTCCAGCAAACTCGCGGCTGTTTCAATTGCTACCTTGTCGGATTTAGGTAGAACCAAGCTATTGCAGCCATCCCACTCGCCGCCTAGCATAAATGCCATTTCAGAAGCTGCTGCAATTGAGTCGCAAAGCAAAACGGTTTCTGGTTTGGGTGGCAGCCAGTTCATTAAAGCGATCGAACTCTTGTTTTTCACTGTTTATTCAGGATTTGTTCGCGTTTCTTAAATTATAAGTTAAATTATTTTTCCTCTCTGGAAACAGGTAAGGTGCGCTGCGCGCACCTACCGTTTGAGTTCTTGCAATTAGTCCTAGATATTGCAGCAGTCAGAAGGCCTTTGTCACAATCTGACTGAGGACTTATGACTGATGATTAATCAGTCGTACTAACGTGGTCGATGCGCTCTAATTGCCAGAGAATTTGGTTGCCCTCGCGGCGCACGCGAGAAACTACCCAGTTGCGCCAAACCCAGTTGTCTCCGCGGCTGGTGACAGCGCTGGCATTTACATCCATCAAATCAGCCAGTTCAGAACTGGTAATCAAGTAGCCTTTGGTGGCAACTTCGTCAGCTATGTGCAACGTCTCGATCAGGTTGCGGAGTTCCTGAACCCTCACCTCGCGGGGTAAGTTCTCCAGGGTATCGGCAGTTGAATCCATCATGGTAGAGTTGGAGATCGGAAGGTCAGAAGTTATGACATAGGATTCTATCGTTTTGTTACCAGTTGTGTCCGTTTCTTCCAAAACAATTGGGTTTTCAATGTCTAGCGGCGATGACCCAGACTCATCTGTTGTTGGTCGATGCTGTTGCAGGGCGGGAGTGCGATTGTGAGAGAAGCTGCGGGCAATTTCATCGCATCTGTCGTTGTAGAAGTCGCCGGAGTGGCCGCGGACGTGTTCCCACTTGATTTGTCGGGAATTCAGCTTGTCTAGCAGGTGCCAAAGGTCTTGGTTGACGACATCTTTGCCTGTTGAGGTTTTCCAGCCTTTGTTTTTCCAGCCTTGAATCCATTTGGTGATGCCGTTTTTAACGTATTCGCTGTCGGTGTAAACGGTGACTGGTTCGGTTTGACCGGAATTGGCAAAAAATTCTAATGCAGCGACGGCCGCCTGCATTTCCATGCGGTTGTTGGTAGTTTGAGGGTCTGCACCTCCGAGTTCGTGACATTTGCCGTCGGCGAAGCAGATGACTGCACCCCAACCGCCGGGGCCTGGATTGCCGGAACAAGCGCCGTCTGTGTACAAGCTTTTGATTGTGGGAGTTGTCATGAGTTAATTAATTTGTTATTTACGATTATTTTGTTCGCGGGTGCGATAATTGAGGGAAATTGCGATCGACTGTAGATGCCCATGAAAAACGTCAACTTAAAGATTAAAAAGGTCGGGCTATTTGTTTGTCCGTTTTCTTTGTTAATTTTTAATACTTTCGCCCAGGCGCAAACAGTCGTGCCTGCTGCTGACGGTACTGGCACTGCTGTCATCCGCAATGGTAACCGCTACGATATTAACGGTGGCAGTTTGTCGGGAGACGGGGCGAATCTTTTTCACAGTTTTGGGCAGTTCGGCTTGAATGAAGGTCAAGTTGCTAATTTTCTGACTAATTCGGCTATTCAAAATATATTAGCTCGCATTGCTGGTGGGAACCCTTCGCTAATTAATGGTTTAATTACGGTCACGGGTGGCAATTCTAATCTGTTTTTAATTAATCCTGCGGGGATTGTGTTTGGCCCGAACGCGAGTTTGAATGTGCCAGGTGCTTTTACTGCGACTACTGCTAATAATGTGGGTTTTGGTTCTAATTGGTTTAATGCGGCAGGTACAAATAATTTTAGTGCCTTAGTTGGTGCGCCAAATGCTTTTTATTTTGGGGCGAATCAACCGGGAAGTATTGTTAATGCTGGCAATTTGGCTGTGACTCCGGGCCAAAGTTTGGCTTTGCTGGGCGGTACGGTTTTGAGTACGGGGCAGTTGTCGGCACCGGGCGGGCAAATTACTGTTGCTGCTGTTCCGGGCGAGAATGTTTTGCGGATCAGTCAACCGGGGCTTTTGTTGAATTTGGAAATACCAACTGACCAGAATTTGCGTAATTCTCAACAAAGTTTAAATCCTGTTTCTTTGCCGCAGTTGCTGACAGGTTCTGCACAAAATCAGGCGACGGGTGTTGCTGTTGCTGCTGATGGTAGCGTGCAGCTTGTGGACTCTGGTTTGCAGGTGAATTCTGGGGATGTGGCGATCGCTGCTGGGAATATATCTGTACTTCCGCAGGTGAATGCGGGAAGTGCGACTGTTTCGGCGGCGGGAAATCTGACGTTAGCGGGGGCTAGGCTGCAAACTGCGGGGGATTTGAACTTGCTGGCACGGGATGCGGTGCGGGTTCGCGATCGCGTGCAGAATCCTTTTTTGGCCCGGGCTGGGGGGAATTTAGAGATTCGGGCCGATCGCGCGATCGACATTCTCACCTTAAACGCTACCGGCGGCTTATCTCTTCCCCCGCAATTTCAAAGCGGTGGCAATTTGAGTTTAGTCAGCAACGGTGTAATTTCTGGGGATGCTCACTTTGCTTCAAGGGGCAATTTTTTGGTGCGGAATCTGTCGGGAAGGCCGGGAAATTTTGTCAGTTTATTTGACCCGATTATCAGTTCCGAAGGTGATGTTTTATTGGGAGATTATACTGGGGTTTCGCTGAAAGTCGAGGCGAGGGGTAGCATTGTTGCGGAGGATATTACAATTACCGGCCCGGATGTTGGATTGCGGACTGAAAATGCGACTTCAGATCCAGATATTGCTATTTTAACTAGCAGTCCAGCCTTAATTCTCCGGGCGGGAGTAGCAAGTTTGGCAAATCCGGTGAGTATTTCTTCTGACAGTGTAGATGATGATAGTATTTTCACTTCGACGCCTATTTTGAGTGGCAGAACTTTGATTTATGTGGAAAACATTTCTGCGGGCGGGCCAGTGATTTTGTCGGCGGCGCAAGAGGTGGCAACTAGAAATATTAATGGCGGTCAAATTAATCTCGAAAGCAGGGAAGGGGCTGTGATAGTTGGAGGCAGATTAACGTCTGCTTCGACGATTAATATTCAGGCTGTTAATAATATTATCTTGACAAATGACATCGTTCCGGCTGATATCAACGGCAATATTACTCTGAATTCGACTGGGGGCAATATAGTAACTCGCGCGATCGACACTGGGAATTCTGGGGCGATCGCACTCACAGCATTCGGCAATGTCAATTTCGGGAATTTGCGGGGTTCTCAAGTTAATGTTATCAGCAACTCCGGCGCTCTGGGAGTGTTGAACGATCCCAATACAATCGTCCCAAATACTACACCTGCCAGCGTTACAGCAACCGAGAATGTCACTTTGGCAGCTCCTGGGGACTTAAACGTGGGGAACCTCACGGGTTCGACTGTCGGAGCTACCAGCCGCACCGGAAATGTCGCTACGGGTGCGATCGCCTCTACCGGAGATGTCAGAGTTGTAGCGGGACAGCAAATCATTACAGCGCCAATAACCGTTAATGCGATCGCAGCAAATCCAGTTAATCCTACTACTCCCACAGTCAATCTGGACGCGAACACTAATATTAATGTAGCATCGGTTAATGCTCCCACTGCCACCGTTGCTTTGAGAGCAACCAACAACTTAACTGCCGGAAATTTGCAGGGGGGAGCAGTGGATGTTTCCAGCACCACGGGGAATATTACAACTACTAATACTGCATCAACAGGAAATATCAATATCAGGGCTCCTGGAAATGTAATAAACTCAGGAAATTTGCAGGGTATCGGAGTTAATGTTGCCAGCAATTCGGGAACTGTTACCACTGGTAATACCAACGCTACAGGTAATGTAGATTTGACAGCTTTTGGCAATTTAAATGCCGGGAATTTGCAGGGAGTTGGGATTAATCTTAACAGCACTACCGGAAATGTCACCGCTGGTAATCTCACCCCTGCCGAACAAGTTGGGATTTCGGCGGGCCAGCAAATTCAAACCGGGACAGTTAATATTACTCGCCCTACCACACAGCCAGTTAATCCCCTGTCGGCGGTAACTCTCAATGCTGGAAATAATATTAGCGCGATCGGGATAAATGCTCCTGCTACAAGGATTGTTTCGAGAACACCGACTAACTTTACTGCGGGAAATTTGCAAGGAAGTGCAGTTGATGTTAATAGCGGTGGCAATATTGCGATCGGCAATACTTTATCAACTGGGAATATCAATTTAACTGCGGTGGGAAATGTGACGGCGGGTAATTTGCAGGGAGTAGGAGTTGGTTTAATTAGCAGTAGGGGAAATGTCACTACTGGTAATATCAATGCTGCGGAAGTTGTGAGGATTTTAGCGGGAGGGCAAATTAGCACCAGGGCAATAAATGTTAATCCTGTGGTTGCCGATCGCACTTCTGGAGTAAATCTTAACGCTCAAAATGATATTAGCATTGAATCTGTTAATGCTCCCGGCGGTACGGTGAATATCGAGACTCCGGGTTTGGTGCGGGTGACGGGTACTTTTGACCAAAACGGTACTCCTGTGAGTGTCTCGACTGTTGGCGGCACTCAACCGGGTACAGTGAGGATCGCCCACGGCGGCGGTGATGTCAATCCGCCGACACCTTTTGTGGTGGGAAATGCGAGGAATAATGGGACGGCTGGGGCGATCGCCAGCAATGATTCTGGTACGATTACTGAGGGACAATCTTTCATAAATTCTTACACTCAGGGCAATAGTGCGATCGTCACTACCAACCAGCCAATTAATCCCAACCAACCAATTAATCCGAATAATCCGAATAATCCCAACCAACCAACTAATCCCGAGAATCCAATTAATCCGAATAATCCCGAGAATCCAATTAATCCGAATAATCCAATTAATCCGAATAATCCCGAGAATCCAATTAATCCGAATAATCCAATTAATCCGAATAATCCCGAGAATCCAATTAATCCGAATAATCCGAATAATCCGAATAATCCAATCGATCGCAATAACCCAAATTCGTTGCCACCATCGCTAATCAATAGATTTCCCTTAGATAGATCCAGAGCGGTTTTTCCCGAACCCAACCAACCCTTTAACCCCGAACAGCTACAGAATCAAAACAGAATATCGCGATATCTAGGAAAACCCGGAGACAGGCTGCCGCCGGAAAGAATGCAATCTCCGAGAGGACTCAGAAATTTCATCGTTGGAAATCCCAGAGAACCAGTTTTTGAGGCAGCATTTCGCAGCGACATCGGCAGGAACTTGGATGCAGGGAAATTATCAGCAGCTTTACCTCTGCTGGAGAAATCTTTTGGTCAAGAATTCGAGGAATATTTCGGTCTTAACATCAGCAAGGATTTACTATCGGTAGACGACATCAAGAAAAAATTAGTATCGGTGGGCGCAGAAACGAAAACGAAACCCAGCTTAATATATCTGTTTTCGCGATCGGAAAAATTAGATTTAATGTTAGTAGATTCTTGCGGTGCAGTAGTTCACAAAACTGTGCCGGAAGCGCACCGGGAAGAATTGCTGAAAGTTGTAAAGGAGTTCAGGAATGAGATTACTAATCCAGCCAGACGTAATACTACGAGTTATCTATCATCTGCCCAACAGCTTTATAAGTGGATGGTTGAGCCTTTGGAGGAGAATTTGAAGAAGTGCGAAACAGATACTATTTCTTTTGTAGTCGATCGCGGTTTGAGAGGTATGCCCTTTGCTGCTTTGCACGACGGAAAGCAATTTTTGATCGAAAAGTACAATCTCAGCCTGATGCCCAGCATTAATTTAACAGATACTCGCTACGTGGATATCAGGAAATCTGAAGTTTTAGCAATGGGTGCGGATCAATTTTCGGAATTGAATCCTTTACCAGCGGTTCCTGCGGAAATAGCGGCTATTTCGCGAGAATGGCCGGGAATTAGTTTTCTGAATGAGGGTTTCACTTTCGATAATTTGAAGCAACAGCATGAAAGCCGACCTTTTGGGATTATTCACTTAGCTACTCACGGCGAATTTCGTCCGGGACTGCCGAATAATTCTTTTATTCAGTTGTGGGATAGTCGGTTAAGACTGAATCAATTGCGTGACTTGAGATTGAATAATCCGCAGGTAAATCTATTAGTTTTAAGTGCTTGTCGGACTGCGGTGGGTGATGACAGTGCGGAGTTGGGTTTTGGGGGATTGGCGCTGCAAGCGGGGGTGCAAACTGCTTTGGGGAGTTTGTGGTATGTTTCGGATGAGGGTACTTTGGGATTGATGGCTGAGTTTTATCAGCGTTTGAAGATTGCCCCAATTAAGGCGGCGGCGCTGCGAGAAGCGCAAATTGCGATGTTGCGGGGAGATGTGCGTTTGGAGGGCGGCAAGTTACGGGGTTCGAGTCGGGGTGAGGGAGTGGAGTTGCCGCAATCTTTGCAAGGGTTTGCAGATTTGAAGTTGTCGCATCCTTATTATTGGTCGGCTTTTGTGATGATTGGGAGTCCGTGGTGACTGGTAATCGGTAGTCAAGCCTTCAAATCTGAAAACCAAATAGAAACCTCAGCATCTGGATTTTCGGGTAGCCGAGTCCATCCAGTTGATTGGGCAAATCTCTGCTTGACTAGCGCCAGTTGATTTTCATTTTTATCCAAAGCATTGGAGACAACAAGTATGACTCTCAAATCTTGCGCTGTTGTAATTTTACTCTTAGCTTCTTCACCGTCAACTATTGGGAGTGAGAGGATTCTGTGTCTCATTTCCAGCCACGAACCAAAACGCAATTCATCGGTATCTTTAGTTAAAACGACAACATCTTTAGGTGATTTAACGGCAGATTTTATCTGAGTAACTACCGATTTAACATTCTTTTTTGACAAGATATCGACATAGAGAAAATTCTCTGTTGTTGCGTAATTTTTCCGCAAAATTATAGCCTCAGCCCAATCAACTATATAATTGAGCGGGGGCAGCAATACAAAGAATACCAATACAACAGACAATACAATTTTTGACAGTATAGATTTTTCATGATTTGAAATCCAGTAAATGTAGTAAGAAATCACAAAGAAGACAGTAAGTATAAAGAAAGGATTGCTGTAACGACCGATGCCTGCCATTAATAGATTTATTCCAGTTTTATAAGATATATATGCAATGAATATAAAAGGAATCGTTGTAATGCAGCCCCAAAGAATAATAAGTTTTTTATTGTATATATTTTTGCGAGCAGACTCTGCAACAAACCAAAAAGCTGCTAAGGTTCCTGCCAGACCTACAAATATTTTAAAAGTTTCTGCTTTCCGTGAAATATCTAAGGTAAATAACTGTTTAAGAATAGTGCTTGTAAACGTCAACAGCCTACCTTGAGTAAAAATTTCTGAATTGAATAGACCTAAACCTGGAGCTCCTATTAAACTCAATAAAAAACGCATTCCTCTTGTAGAAGGCGATGCCACAGGAATAGCAGCTTCAAATTGGTCTATAGCACTATTGACTCCAGAAAGTGCATGGTGAATAGCGCTCAGACCAATTACTGGCAAAAGGGTGAATACCGTACAAACTGCTAACAGGATAAAACGGTTTTTTAAGGTATATTGTTTGCTGAAAAACCATAAAAATACAGCTAGATAGGCGAGCATTCCTAGAGAAACTAAAAAAGCAGAGTATTTTAACCAGTAAATTCCTCCTAAAAGTAGACCTAGTAGAGCTGCATGAACTAGAAAGCGACTATCAAATTTATTCCCTGAGTCTAAAATTGAGCACAGATACATTGCGTACAGTAATACCCAAGGCATGACTGCCCAAGGAATCACATCTCCTGCTGTACAAACCAATAATGAGCCAATTTCTATATAATAGATAGATAACAGGACAGCTATAATTATTTTGATTTTCTGGTCAGAGGTGAGAGTATCTATTACCTTTATCCACCCCAGACCGCCTGAAACAAACAAAAAGTATGCGGTTGTTCTGACTGCGATTCCTAAAGGCAATCCGAGGGCGATTAAAGGTAAAAATGCGAAGGTGACGCCGGGAGCGTGCCAGACTATCCAGGTTTGTATATCTTGAGAGATATCTTTTTGATTTACTGTGACAACTGAGTTGATCAAACTAGATCCTCCGCTCAACCACTGGTTGATTCCTTTGATTTGAGGGATTGGATCGAACTCTATTTGGTAAGGAAATACTGAGGCGATCGCAAAAAAGACAGTGACTATAAATAGAAATATTAAATATGGCGCTAATTTCTGATAACGAGAATTTGTTAAATTCATAATTATAGTTTTAATTAGGTGAAAAATAAACTATAAGTCACCTGTCTAAAAACTGGCGATAAATGTGATATTTCTTAATAGTTATGAAAGTTTTCGCTGGTAGGTATGTTCGCCAGCAAGAGGTGGGAGTGTTGGGTGGGACGATCGCGCTTGTTGTCGATCGCGCTTATTGTCGATCGCACTGCGCTATCATTCGGATCTAAGCGGATTTGAGATCGATGATTTTTTGGGAAAGGTCGATCGCCCTTTTGACCTATTTTTTCGGTTTGGTGCGCCACCAGGTGATGCCGGCTGCGAAAAGGGCGATCGCGCAACTCAACAAAAAGGAGAATGCAAAGGGATGCAGGTGCATTACAACTGGGATGTGATGGTTTTGCACTGTCTCGAAGAGTTTGTCTGTACCGCTGGATGCGGCGATGCCTCCGGCTGCTAAACCTACGCCGATCGCCTGTACTGTGCTCTCTAGGCGATCGTCCCGATCTTTCTCTTTGTCCTCGCTGTTGCGGAGTGCGAGTTGATTGGTGCGATCGCTCCTGGCTTGTTCTATTTCTACTATGCCGCGGATTGAGGCGATCGCCTGGTCGATTAAGTTTGTCCCGTGGCGGAAATATCCTAAGTCTCCGGCTATTTGCGATCGCATATAAAGAGCACTTTTTCTACTGAAGTGATTTAATATAGATAGTTCTTCCTTATCGATTCCTAGTATATCACAAATTGTTTGCAAAATGTCAATGTAATTGTTAAGATTTAGGACGATTGTATTGTCATAATCTTCGAGTTTCCGCAGCAGACAAGTATAAGTTACAGCTTTACTGAAGAGTTGCTTTAGCTGTTCCTGAAATTCCTGCAATTGGGCGGCAGTTAAGACGGTTCCTCTGGAAAATTGAGCCTGCAATATCTCCACATTTTTCTCAATAATGCGGTATTCGCGATCGAGTTCGCGGTAAATCAGGCGGCTGTCTTGAAAAACTTTGATGATTTTGTTGCGGTAAAATAGTAGGTCAAATATTTCTTCTTGGCAAGTGTTAAAATCCTTGTCGGTTTGTTTGTCAGCCAGCAGCCAGACAAGCAAATGGCGGTAATTTGCTATATCGGCAATTGAACCGTATTCAAAAATCGGACTACCAAATAATTTACCTGAACGATAAAATACAGGTGGCGAGTCGCCTTGGAATAAAGCATTGCGACATTCATCGGCGAGGGGTTTGAGGGAATCTAAATTATCTGAAGAGTTTTCGGGAAGCCCGGTGGTAATTAGGAGAGTTTGACCTAAAAAGTTGTCGTCGCCGTTGATAAGTAAGACTCGATTGGGGTTGAATTTCTGGATGAAATCGACACCTAAATTATTAGCGGTGCCGTCTTCCGGGCAACCTATATTTAAGCATAAAGCATAGCTGTCTTGAATTTGTAGCGGTTGGGCAAAACCTTCTATGGGTTGATTGCTGTTGAATTTTAGTGCGACATTTGGCAGTAAATCCTCGCGGTAGCTGTGAGAATTTGGCGGAAAAACTAGATTTGGTGTCAGCTTTTTATCGGTGAAGTTGGCGAGGATGTTGTCGCAGTGTTTCCAGAGAGGATTATGGCGGCCCTGACTGTCATCGTGCAGTTGGAAAGCGTATAGATAAACATTGGGGGCAGAAATTTTGTCGCTCATATTATTGGCGCGGGGGCTGTGAATTGGGAAGGCGTTTTTTGAGGTTTTCGGGTAACTCTGGATAGCGGTTTAATAGCCTTGGTTCTTGCTCTTCTTTTTTGGTGGGTTGCGGTTCTGGTTTTCTCTCAAATTTATTGATTTCATCTGTTATTTTAGGATAGTTTGCACACCAATCGCCAATGGCATCAGCTACTTCGTTGTTCGATTTATCAGCCATCTGGGATATTGTATTGCTGAGATTTGCTAAATCCTCAACCGCCCCGACTTGTTCAAATACTTCGGGTTTAGTTTCAAAGACTGCTAGGAAACCAGAAATAAATTCTTCATCTGTCATTGCCAATTTCTCCTTTGATTGTATTGTAGTTAGCCGGGGCGGGTTTTTGGGATTTACGGTGTGGTTTCACAGATAGTCGCGAACCCGCCCCTACAGCAATTATATCTGTTTCATACAAGATTAAATTCCCAATTTCAACAATTTTGTAGGGGCGGGTTCGCAGAAATTTATGACTCAAAACCAACCAACTAATAAACCCGCCCCCACCCCATGAAAAGACAGTTTATATTATTGCCCAACTGCACAGAAAGCCGCCCAGTATACGGGAGACTCATAAGGTTGATAATCCTGTTTGTAACCGCGCCTGTATTTGCCTTGAATTTTCTGTTTGTGTTCGCGACTCAGCAACTGCGACGCTTCCACCCATTCTAGCAAACTTTTAACAGTCAAACTCCGCAGCCACAACTGAGACTCCCGCAAAGCAACAGCCACAGGCGGGCGAGTTTTAGACAAGAAAATCTCATAAAACTTAATCATCAAAATCGCCGTAGATACATCATTGACAGCCCACAAAGTGCTAATCACATTCGTGGTTCCGGCGTACAAAAAACCGCTAGGCAATCCGATATACTCATCTGTGCTATCTCTAATATCCGTTAACCCAGTTTCGCAGGCGGAAAGCGTCACTAAACTGCACTTACTCAGGGGCAAATCAAAGATTTCTTCCAGCGTCAGACATTTTTCAATATCCCACAATTTGTCTTGAGGGGAACGAATATAACTTTTGTTCTCGGAGTCCACGTTATCGGTGGCATTTTTCGCACCAGCTAAGATTAAAGCTGATTTCCGAGGATTGTTAAAGTCGAAAAAGCCGTGACAGGAAAAGTGGGCGATCTCGGCATTTTGCAACGCTTCAAGCTGTTGCTGCAATCCTGTCTTACTTGCCTTTTCCCGAATCAAAACTTCCGCTGGATTAAAGGATTTGGCAATTGCTTCAACTTCGATGTCGGTGAAGTCTAAATCTTCTGTCGGGTTTTGAATGGCAAACAATCTTGTGGGTGATGACTCTTCCCCAGTCGGATTTACCCGCTGAGATAATTGTAATAGCTGACAACTGGGAGTATATCTCACGCCGCCAGGGAAAAGATCGAGGAGACATCCAGTTTCTTCTATATTTTGTCTTAGTCTTCGGCTGGTTAATGCGTGAAGCGGTAACAAGTGCAAATATCGGAAGGGAACTAATATTAATTTTTGGCATTTTTCTGGGAGGCGAGAGATTATTTCATCGAAATGCAAGATTTTAGCTAATTTTTCCAGGCGGGTTTTTAGCTGATTTCTCCAGTTTTCAGGTTGATTGATATAGTCACCGATATATTCATTCATAAACTCCACTAATGCTTCTGAGTCTGTATCGGAAGATTGCCAGACATCAGGTTGGGTGGAGTCGCGGGTAATAATGAAAACTTTAAAACCGTTAGAGGTGATGTACCATTCCAAAATTGCCTCATCTTCACCTAACAGACTGCGAATTTCCTGAAAACTAATCTGCTGCACATTTTCCGGGAGGCTGCGGGCCTTGTGAAACAATTCTACTAGGTTTCTGGTTTTGCTGCGTTCGAGGTATTCTAGGGCGACAGTGTTGTTTTCCATTTCCAGGCAAACTGCTACCATATTATGATAAAGCATATCCCATTCTTCGGCTAATTTCTGTCTGTCTGCTTCGCCACCGATAATAATTTCACTCCGCATTAATTCTACTGTATTAATGGCGGATTTAAAGGTATTGTAAGCTTCTGGTAGTTGGGAATTATCCCAGTAAGCAAGTCCGAGATTAGATAGGCTTACAATATTATCTATAGGAAATGCCTCGCGGGTGTAAACTGATAATGATGCTTGAGAAGCAACGATTGCGATTTCGAGATTATCGGCTTTTTCACCTCGAATTCTGTTGCGGTAGGCAAGCCCCAAATTATTTTGACTCCGGGCCCATTCAAAGGGAAATGCCTCACGGGTATAAACTGATAATGATGCTTGATAAGCGGCGATCGTGAGTTCGAGATTATCGGCTTTTTGGCCTCGGATTCTGTCGCTGTAGGCAGCCCCCAAATTATTTTGAGTCCTTGCCCAATCAAATGGAAATTCCTCAGAGGTATAAACTTCTAATAATTCGTCAAAAGCAGCGATAGCCAGTTCGAGATTCTCAGCTTTTTCGCCTCTGATTCTTTTGCTGTAGGCAAGCCCCAAATTATTTTTACTGGTTGCCCATTCAAACGGAAATGCCTCGCGGGTGTAAACGGACAAAGCTGCTTGTGAAGCGGCGATCGCCATTTCGAGATTCTCAGCTTTTTCGCCTCTGATTCTACTACAGTAGGCAAGCCCCAAATTATTTTTACTCATTGCCCATTCAAACAGAAATGCCTCGCGGGTATAAACGGACAAAGCTGCTTCTGAAGTGGCGATCGCCAGTTCGAGATTCTCAGCTTTTTCGCCTCTGATTCTGTTGCTGTAGACATTCGACAAAATATTTTGAATACCTGCCCATTCGCTGGGAAATGCCTCACGGGTGCTAACTTCTAAAGCTGCTTGAGAAAACTCGATCGCCCTTTCAAGATTATCGACTTTTTCCCCTCTAATTCTGTCAAAATAGGCAACCGCCAAATTATATTGAGTCATTGCCCAATCCTCTGTATATTCTTGACGGTTAAAAACAGTCAGGGCAACTTCATAACCTGCAATGGCAATTTCCAAATTACTCTCTCTGTTTAAGGAAAATTGCCAGATTGCATTACTAAACTGGACAACAAGTAATATTATAAAAATGCAGTCTTGTTTCCTATCTAAGTTTTGCAAAGTTTGCTTCGCCCAATTTCGGAAAACTACAGCAAAATTATCATTAATTAAGTTGAGATTATCCCGCAGCAGGGGATAGATTACATTACGATAGTCGCCACTTTCTGCCGTACTTTTTGCCGTACTTTCTGCCGTTACCTGCAATACTTGCTTCAAAAATTCTAACTGATCATTAAAAGAGGGCAATTTTAATATGAGATAGCTTGCCCAATTCATTAAAAAATCTGCTTCATTCTCATTGCCTTCCTCGCGTTTAATTTCTGCCAGCCATTGCGTTACCTGCACCAACCCCGCATCAACTAACTCGGGGTTTGCCTGCAAAATTTGGTTTCTTTCCCCGCTGGGGCAATTCACTAGCGATTGAATCAAATTGAGATAAGCTTGGATTCGTTGTTCGTCCATATCTGGTGGCGGGGATTGCGCGGCGAGGGTATTATTATTTAGCCGGATGTAGCACAATACTGAGTCCGACTTATAATATCCGCATAATTTCTCAGTCTCGCGTTGCGGGAACTTCGTTTGTATAGATGCGATCGCAATCGCCGAATTCTCTGGGGCAATTCAGTAGGGATCGAATCAGATTTTGAGCTAATTCGACAAATTGTTCGGGTTTCATAAAACTATTCCCTCTTTACGAATGTTCCTCAACAAAGGCCCGTTGTAGTGCAAAAACCGATTTTCATCCATAAACAAACAGCTAATCACTTCATCATTTTGGAGAGACAAGTCAGCCCGAATATGGCTAATTCTTTTGATTTCTTCGCCGGGATTGACTTGTCCTTTGAGAACTACCAAAACATCAATATCTGAGTCGGGATCTGCGTCGCCCCGCGCTTGGGAACCGTAGAGTACCATTTGGGTGAGCCGATCGCCGTAGAGTTGCTCGAAGTGCGATCGCAACTGAGTTAAAATAGTCTGGAGCTTATTGTTGACGTTCATATTCGTTGTCGTGGATGCTGGAAGGGCGATGGGGCTTGTCAATCTACGTACATAGTCTAGTCTAAATGCACAAAACTCGGCACAAAACTCCGCACTCTTCAACCCGCGGAGGCGGGTTTCGTATGTGTAGACGCGGTTTCAACCGCCGTCTCAACCGCCGAAAAAACCCCGCACTCTTCAACCCGCGGAGGCGGGTTTCGTATGTGTAGACGCGGTTTCAACCGCCGTCTCAACCGCCGAAAAAACCCGCCGAAAAAAACCCGAATTATCTACGAGAAATATCCCAACATTCCCGCGCAATCTCCCAATCTTCCTGAGTATGAATCACCAAAACCCGCACCGCAGAATCAACCGCCGCAACATCATCATCAACCGGCCAATTCAAATTCTTCTCCCCATCCAACCTTAACCCAATAAACCCAAAAACCTCGCACACAGCAGCCCTGACAGCAGCCGAATTTTCCCCAACACCAGCCGTAAAAATCAAAGCATCCAACCCTCCCAAATTCGCCAACATCGCCCCAATTCCGGCGCGCAAACGGTGGATGTAAATATCCAATGCAAGTTGAGCCCGAGAATTGCCATTTGCGATCGCCTCCGCAACCAGCCGCATATCGCTAGAAACCCCAGAAATCCCCTTCAAACCAGAATTTCGATTGAGAATATTATCGAGTTCCTCAGCAGTAAAGTGCGATCGCCTTAACAGATGAATTATGATACCAGGATCGATCGAGCCCGATCGACTCCCCATCATCAAACCATCCAAAGGAGTAAAACCCATCGTAGTGTCAACACTCAGGCCGTCGCGAACCGCCGCCAGAGAGCATCCGTTGCCCAAATGACAGCTAATCAGCCGCAAATCGGCAGAATCGCGGTTCAGAATTTCGGCAGCCCTGCGAGCGCAATATTGATGGCTAATGCCGTGGAAACCGTAGCGGCGAATCCCCTCTTCCAGCCATTCGTAGGGGCCCGGATACACAAAAGCTGCGGGCGGTAACTGTGAGTGAAAAGCTGTATCAAAAACTGCGACTTGCGGCACATTTTTGAGGATTTTTTCAACGGCTTCGATACCTTCCAAGTTAATCGGATTGTGGACGGGAGCAAACTCAGATAAACGGGCAATTTCCTGTTTGACTTCCGGCGAAATCAGCGTACTTTGCTGATAGTTTTCCCCGCCGTGAACCACGCGATGACCGACAATATCAATCTCGCTTAAACTGTTAATAACTTGAGTTTCACCCTGCCACAGAGTCTCTAGCATTCGAGCGATCGCCCCAGCGCGAGAATCCGAGGCAATTTCTTCCTCAAATCTATGGCCAGCAGCAGTTCTGACTTGCAACTCCCCCGCACCTTCGCGGTGAGTCCAGTCTATTTTTGCTTCCCATAGAGGTTGTGGCGGGCGATCGGGAAGCGTGTCATTTAGTTCGTAAAAGCAGCTTTTTTGACTGCTAGAACCTGCATTTAAAACTAAGATTTTCATGGTAATTGGGCATTGGGCATTGGGCATTGGGCATTGGGCATTGGGCATTGGGCATTGGGCAAACAGGTAATTGGTAATTGGTAATTGGGAATTGGTAATTTAGGACTTACTCACTTCAACTTCAGAAACCGCGTTTTTACCTTTTCTGCTGGTTGGAACCTGTGTATTTTGCTCAAAAACGCGGTTTCTGGCTACCCGTATTGATTGTTAGCTATTCACTAATGACGACTTTATTAAGGAATTTATCAAAATGTTAAGTATTAATGCAATCTGTAGTCAAGCGTTACGGTTATTTGATATATCTTCGTCATCAGATTTTCATTGATTAAAGTTTAAGGAGCCGATCGCCATGTTGACAACAATTTTATTAACCGTTGCCCCTCGTACCGTAGAATGGAGCCCCACCATTGGGCTGATTATGATTGTCTGCAATATTCTAGCCATTGCTTTCGGCAAATTAACAATCCAGCATCAGAGCACAGGTGGGGCAATGCCTTCAGCGAATATGTTCGGCGGTTTTGGTTTGGGTGCAGTCTTGGGAACCACCTGCTTTGGTCATATTTTGGGCGCAGGTACGATTTTAGGATTGTCTTACATTGGCGCGATTTAGAATCTAGGTGGGGACTGCACACCTTTTCTAAGTACCGGGTAAATTGCGGAGGTTTTCATCCAAGTGCGATCGATCGCCCAAAACCTCCAGCATCGGCCCGCGCACATCAAACTTAACTATACTAATAGAAGCGGCTAAAGCAGCAATGCGATTGCGATAACTTCCCAAATCAATCCCCAACAAACCGCACAGAATAATCCGAATAGTCGCCTTGTGGGAAACCACCAAAACATTTCCGCTCTTGTATTTTTCCTGAATTTCTGCAATAACTAAGGAAGCTCTACTAGAAATCTGCACAGAAGTTTCCCCCTCAGTCGGTGCATTCCAAGCCGGTTCCGTCAACCAATTCATGTAATCTTCAGCATATTTTTCGCGAACATATTCAACCGTTTCGCCTTCCCACTTGCCGTACTTAATTTCCTTAAGTCCGTCGCGAAGCTGCATTTCAATCCCCACAGCATCGCACAAAGGTGTTGCAGTTGCGATCGTGCGCTTCATCGGGCTGACATAAACAGCATCCCAAGGCAATTTTGCGTAAGTTGCGCCAAATTGTTCGGCCATCATAGAACCTTCGGCTGTCAATTCTGGATCGAGGTCGCCGCAGAAACCGCCACTTTTGCTGTAAACTGTTTCACCGTGGCGCAGAAAGTAGATTTTTAAGCTCATAAATTCCTAGGTTTGTTCTTCAGTCCGCGTAGGCGGACTTCGTTCGTGTAGTAGCGGTTTCAACCGCCGATTATTTCAACCGCCGATTTCATTTGTTTTCTCATTTTAACAAAAAAGCCTAAAAAAATCTTTCAAATCATCAAGAGCAGAATTATCCCAATCCCAAATATCTTTTTTGTGTTCCATAACATAATCAAACTTAGACATACTGCATTTCCCTCCTGCTTGTTTCTGTTCCTGCTTTGAGCAAGTATCAAATCTAATATAGTTGCTAACCCAGAATTTATCAAACTCTTTCTGGTTGATTTTCTTTCCCTGGTTTTCTAGGCAAGTTTTCCAGCTATCCAAACAATCAGCATAGGTCGAATCTTTAGCTTTTATTGCCTTTAAAAGCGTTTCCAGTTCCCCTCTACCTCCAACATTTGTAAAGTAACAAGCCAATTTTGCATTTGTGCCAAGTTTTGTACAAATATCGATAAATTGTTTAGTGCTTGACAAGCTTTCAGCTTCAAACACTGGTTTTATACATTTATCTACGAATTTCAGCCGTTCTTGCTCTGAAAAATTATCAATATCAATAATAATTCCAATCTTTTCGATATCTTTTCTGTCAATCTTTCTTTCTAAATTTTTTAAAGCTTTGATTAACTCTGTTTCGCTCAAGCCTTCCAAACTTTGATAATCATCTATATAAATAGGTGATGCTACCTGGATATCGCAGTTTAGTTTTTCAACCATTGCCTGCATGAAAATTTTATCATTTTTACTTTCTACTATGACAATATTACTCACCTCTCACTCCTTCTTTATGCTCTAGTGCGTAATTCAAAGTTTCCAAATCGAGCCGACTTCCGATTATTTGATTTGTTTTGAGTTTCCTTGCTAGTTCAAAATAGGCGCTGCTGCATTCTTGATTAGGTTCCAAGCCAACATCAGCAAATGCTTGAAGCATCTCTAAACTGTGAGTTGTCGCAAAAATCTGGGTATCCAGTTCAACCGCTAATCGAAACAACATTCTCCAAAAATCTCGCTGGTTCGTATAGTGTATGCCATTCTCTATTTCATCAATGAGCAATATTTTATGTTCGCTGTTTACCAGTTTAAGAATAATGTCTGCAACTCGGTTCATGGCATCTCCAAACAATGATAGAGGCAAACGCTTTTCGCCTTTTCTTCTCAAGTATAGCGTTGGTTCCCCAATATAAAAACTCTCTACTGATTCGATTGCAGGGTCGATAATTTGAAAAGCTTTCAAAACTTCGCTATCTTTTTCATTCAAACGAGCGTTATCATATGCTTCTGTGAGTTCTCTTCCCGAAATCCTCATAAAGGAGGCAATGATTGGTGATTCATGCGTAATAGAAATATTACCAATAGTTATTAAACCACTCGAACTGGATATTAAAAAAGACATAACAAGTGGATTTTCGTTTCTTATTGACCGAATAGTTATTACCGATACACCAAATCTTTTATTAGGTAAAGAATTTATTATTTCTCTTATTTCTATATCTAAACGATTGAACAGATTAGGAGCTGTAATAATACTTGTGCTAATAATTTTATTTAGCGATTTTATCGATATTTCTAATTTATCTATTTTATGATTTTCGTCTTTTCCAAGAATTACTATTGTTTCTTCTTTTTTTAGTGCATAAAATAAGTTATCCCAAGCTCTATTAGGCATAGCCTTTAAGGCTTCTGAGGAGTCCCTTCTAAGTTCTCTTAATATTTCCAAACTACCAGCTTCGGGAGCAATATAGAGAACAAGTGCTTCTAGCAAGGCTGTCTTGCCAGCATTATTTTTACCACCGATTAAATTGACTCTTTCAAACCCAGAAATTTTGATTTGCTCAAAACACCTAAAATTTTGGATTTCTATTTCTTTCAGCATTACTTATCCTTTTGAATTAATCTAACTCATCTGCGTTAATCTGTGTTCATCTGCCTGTATCTGCGGTTAAAAAAAGAGAATTTTGCAACCGCAGATGACAATAGATTAACGCGGATTCACGCAGATAAAGAGAAGCCGCGCCTAACCCGGTGCACCCGATCGCACACCTTGATCTCCAGTCACCGTCGGATCCTTAGTTTCCTTCGGCTTTTCCGACGAAACAGCGCCACCGTGCGGCCACTTCCAGTCGCGGATTTCCGGCATATCATCACCGTGTTTAGTGATATACAGCCTGTGCTCAATCAGCTTATCCCGCAGCGCCTGTTTCCCATAAGCCGCAGCATAACTCAGTTTTGGAACGCGATCGATTACATCACCAACTAAGTGGAAGCGATCGAGATCGTTGATCACCACCATATCAAACGGCGTAGTAGTCGTGCCCTCCTCCTTGTAACCGCGAACATGAATATTCGGGTGATTCGTCCGGCGATAAGTCAACCGGTGAATCAGCCAAGGATAGCCGTGAAAAGCAAAAATTACAGGCTTATCCTTCGTAAACAAAGCATCAAAATCCTTGTCAGACAAACCGTGAGGATGTTCTGTCGAAGGCTGAAGCGTCATCAAATCCACCACATTCACCACCCGCACTTTTAACTCAGGATAATCTCGGCGCAGAATGTCAACAGCCGCCAAAGTTTCCAGGGTTGGAACATCACCCGCACAAGCCATTACCACATCCGGTTCGCCACCTTTATCATTGCTAGCCCACTCCCAAATCCCGAGGCCCGCCGTACAGTGTTTAATCGCAGCATCCATGTCCAAATATTGCAAAGCTGGCTGCTTCCCAGCAATAATCACGTTGACATAATTGCGACTACGGAGACAGTGGTCAGTTACTGACAGCAAAGTGTTCGCATCGGGCGGCAAATAAATCCGCACCACCTCCGATTTCTTGTTAATTACGTGGTCGATAAAACCCGGATCTTGGTGCGAAAAACCGTTGTGGTCTTGCCGCCAAACGTGAGAAGTTAGCAGGTAGTTGAGAGATGCGATCGGTCTCCGCCAAGGAATCTCGCGAGTAGTTTTCAACCATTTAGCGTGTTGGTTGAACATCGAGTCAATGATGTGAATAAACGCTTCGTAACAGGAGAAAAATCCGTGTCTTCCTGTTAGCAAATAGCCTTCCAGCCAACCCTGACAGAGATGTTCGCTGAGGACTTCCATCACGCGGCCGTCGGCAGACAGGTGCTCGTCATCCTCCGGTAAAATACTACCAGTCCACGCGCGGCCAGTCGCTTCAAACACCGGATCGAGGCGGTTTGAAGCAGTTTCATCCGGCCCGACAATGCGGAAATTTTGGTTTTCCTGATTGAGTTTCATCACATCCCGCAGAAAGCGGCCGGAAACGCGGGTTGCTTCTGCCATCACAGTCCCCGGTTTTTGCACGTCTACGGCGTAGTCTGCAAATTCTGGCATTTTCAAGTCTCGCAGCAGCAGACCGCCATTAGCGTGCGGATTTGCCCCCATCCGTCGATCGCCCTTCGGTGCAAGTTCCGCCAATTCCGCAATCAGTTTACCCTTATCGTCAAACAGTTCTTCGGGCTTGTAGCTTTTCATCCAATCTTCCAGGAGTTGGACGTGGCCAGGCTTAGAAGCCATTTCTGCTAATGGAACTTGGTGCGATCGCCACGATCCCTCAGTTTGCTTACCGTCAACCTCCTTCGGCCCAGTCCAACCCTTGGGACTTTTAAGTACAATCATCGGCCACTGAGGGCGATCGGAATAGCCCTTCGTGCGCGCTTCCTCCTGAATCGACTTAATTTCGCCGATCGCCGTATCCATCGTTGCAGCCATCAACTGGTGCATCGTTTCCGGGTCTGAACCTTCGACCCAATAAGGTTTGTAGCCGTAACCAACCATCAAACTCTCCAATTCCTCGCGGGGAATGCGGGCCAACACGGTAGGATTCGCAATTTTGTAGCCATTCAAGTGCAAAATCGGCAACACGGCCCCATCCCGAACCGGGTTGAGAAACTTGTTAGAATGCCAGCTAGCAGCCAGCGGGCCAGTTTCTGCTTCCCCATCCCCGACAACCGCAGCCACAATCAAATCGGGGTTATCGAAGGCCGCCCCGTAAGCGTGGACAAGGGCGTAGCCAAGTTCGCCGCCTTCGTGAATCGAACCGGGAGTTTCCGGCGCTACGTGGCTGGGGATACCGCCGGGAAACGAAAACTGTTTGAACAGCCGTTGTATCCCCTCTTCATCTTGGGAAATGTTCGAGTAATATTCGGTATAAGTTCCTTCGAGATAGGTGTTCGCCACCAAGCCCGGCCCGCCGTGTCCTGGGCCTGCGATGTATATGGCGTTTAAGTCTTGGGATTTGATGAGGCGGTTGAGGTGAACGTAGATGAAGTTGAGACCTGGAGTGGTGCCCCAATGTCCGAGGAGTCTGGGTTTGACGTGTTCGAGTTTGAGGGGTTCTTTGAGTAGCGGATTGTCGAGGAGATAGATTTGTCCGACGGAAAGGTAGTTAGCCGCCCGCCAGTAAGCGTTGATTTTGCCTAGTTCTGAGTCGGAAAGCGGTTTTAATTGGGGGATTTCGGTCGTTGTTAACATCATAAGCGATTCAATCCTGAGTTTGAGTGATGTGTTTGGTAAACTCTGTTTTGAAATTTGATGGAGGCCTAGAAACCGGGTTTTTTACAAAAATACTTGGTTACAACCCGCAGATTCGGGGAAAACCCGGTTTCTTTGTCGGAGTGCATAATTTATGTTTACTCCATATTTCACAAGCAAACAATTGAATTGTATACCAGTTTTATCTAAATCCAAGTTTAAATCAACGTTAATTTTTGATCGATAAGTCAGCTATTGTCGTGGCAGGAAAGCTGGATGTTGTGAGGTGAAAGCTAGCAATAAAAAAGATACTTCTCTAGGTAGAGGTAAGAATGATTTATGTGTGAAATTAAATTGGGAAAACTCAATTCAGAATTGAATTCAATAATCAGGAATTACCAAAGCCATAAAATAACAAAGACTCCTTAAGGAGCCTTCGCCAAAATATAAATCTTGGTATTCAGAACGTCTTTACCGGAATTCCTCGACCCTCGTGGGTAACGGGATGTCATGATTAGATCATGTCTGCTGCATCCATTTCTCTAATATAGTTCACGGTTTCGATCTGTGTCAATGTTTAATCAGGAAAAGTATGAAAATTTTCCAGTGTGGGCAATTTACGGTATAGTATGCTTTCTAGTTCTGGATTACCGAAGTTTTTTCCTTGCCCATTAGCTTAGCGCCTCAATTAGAGCATCTTTCTTCATCTTAGTTATGCCAGCAATTCCTCTTGTTTTAGCTATTGCTTTTAATTCAACAGTAGTCATTGTTCTGAGAATAGTCACGTCGTTTATCGTATCTGGCATTGATTGGGGAATCAGATAAAATACACTCTTAATTGCGTCAAGTTTTTTGCCTTTGGTAATACCGCATTTCAAGCTTGTGATTGGCTCAAAATTTTTCCAATACTGACGAGGAGCCTCATCAATTCGATTTGTAGCTACAGCAAGTTTAACTGACTTTAGATCGCTGTTTGGCTGTTCAATCAAATATTGCAATGCTGCCATGATTTCATCTCTGGATGCTGTGGAAAGATTAATTTTCGGCTTTTCCTCACCTGCAAGAATTTTAGTGAGTGTAGTAGTATCATCATTATCGTCAGCAATAATGCACCAGACTTTTTCTAGCCCTGCTTCTTCTGCTACAGCATAAACAAAGGAATTGCCAATAACTTGATAGCTATCTTTACCAATGTCTTTGACAATGACTGGAATCCAGTTTCGTCCACCCTTTTGTTTAAGTATGTTTGCAGTAGCTTTGAGCAAAAACTCAGGGGCATCAGTAGCATCCCCTGGGTCGATTTGATTTATGGGGAGGTGCATCAAACTCCCAATACTGTTAGTGCTTTTCATTTTGTAAGAAATACTCCTTGGCTAAATTTTTGTAATATTCATGGGCAGAACGATCTCGATAAACAGCAGGAATTCGTGAGAAGGCAGCACTAGCTATGTTAGCGTAACTTGGTACTTCATGGATATGTAAATCTTTTCTTGCATTGGTGTACTTAGGATAGAAGTAGGGCAGTAGATCGAATTTTACTTTTTTCGCATTTTTCATAATATTGTTAATTGCTTGTTGAGCAACTTCTCGCTGTGGCTCTGTGATTTTTTCTCCATTAAAAAAGATAGGTAAGGCAATGGGACTTCCATCTTCTTTCTCAGCTTGTATCTCAGGGATGAATTTCTGAATTGCCATTGCTGCATTCTCTAGGGAAAAGAGGTTATTGTGCTTTGTAGGAATGAGAATAACGTCAGCCGCATACACTGGAAGTTTACTATTGAAACGCCAATTCGGGGATGAATCTATCAAAATATAATCGTAGTCTTGCCTTGCAAATTCGAGCTTGTCGTACAATGCATACAATCGCATTAACTCGCTCAATTCCCTGTCGGAGTTGTTGGCTAGTTCACTATCAGCAGGAATAATATCAAAACTGAGTTGTAATTTTTTATTGGAAAATTTATATGTAACCACGGCAGATTTTAGCTCTACGTTCTGGTCTGTAAGAGCTTTTTTAACAAGCCCATCACTGACAGGAATACCCAAAGCACTTGTTAAATCTTGTTGATTGAAATCAAAATCTATTACCAAAACTTTTTTGCCCAAAAAAGTTAAAATGCCTGCGAGGTTAACTGTTGTAGTTGTTTTGCCAACACCTCCTTTGTTATTATAGATTGTTACTGTCAAGGCTCTACTGGTTTCTTCAATCTTCTTCCTTATCTCAGCAACAACTCGATCGACGTTATTCAAGTCCATAGCCAAGCATTGAGTCGCTGGGAATATTACTTTGCCATGCTTTCTAAACAGTTGAACATGGGATGAGTTAGTCAGAATCCCCCATTCTGCTGACGTGCAATTAGAACCAAGTAACTGTCGCTTAAGTTGATTAACTGTTTTTAAGTATGCTGGTGTACCTTCAGTAAGATTGATATCTTTTCCTTTTAGCTCTACAAGGAGATAGGGATTATATTTTGTGTGTAAGAAGATATCATTTCCAATGGTTTTTCTAGCTGCTCGATCGACTATTCCACCACCATTAGTGTCATATTGGGGAATAACTTCATCAGATTCAAACCCCAATGCTTGCAGAAACTGAGGTAAAAAATTAGCACTGACAATAGCTTCAGAAGCGTCTTGAGGAAGACTTTGTAATGCAGCTTGAAGGGTAGTGGCTGGGGCATTCATGGGAAGGAAAATTCAGGAATAATTTGATCTGAGTATATCACTATAAATAACTACATTATTATGAATTTTGGCGAGGATCGTTAGAGGGAGGATGCCACCCTGCTCTAACCCATAAACGACGAGCTCTGATAATCGCTCCTTCATTATGATACCGATCGTTAAGGTCTAATCGATCGCAGGTTCCCCTACCTGTTGGAGTAATACCCATGATTTCTAAACCATCCGCAGACCAGTTAAAATGCTCAAACCATTGCTGTTGACGGGGGTTAAACACGGTTACTTCTTGTTCTGTTTCTGGGTCAGTAGCAGTCACAAAATTATAGCGATTATTATTACACCTATGACAAGCTAAAGCTAAGTTTTCAAGTTCATCGCTACCACCTATTGAGCGAGGTAAAATATGGTCTATCGTAAACAGAGTAGAGCTACTTTCTTCCGCTGAATGGCAATATTCACAAAGAAAATTAGCTCTACTTCTTACTAAATTTCTAGTGGCGCGGTTTACGGACATGAGGCTGCTATAACTTTAGCGTTAATTAAGGTGAAAATCCGATCTAGTTCTAGTAAGCTTGCTAATTCTACAACCTCTTCTGAAGTTAAAAGATTAGCCTTTTTTCTCTCGGCTAATTCTTCTAATCTGGCTTGCAGATTTTCCGTAAATTTGAATAAGTAAAGATTTCTGACTTTCTGCATCGAAATCTCCCGATCGATCCAGTAGGAAGGTTGTACCATAAGTTCAGATATCATGGTGATTCAATTGCTCCAATTACTACATGGATAGTCTCGATTATATCATGAAAACAAAATGTTCCGATGCCACGGTTTCTACAACCTGGATGTGAATCAATATTAACCTGCTGTTGCCAAAGAACGAACAGTTAAGATTTCATCAGGGCGGAGAACTTCTACAGTAGAGATAGGGACGGCTATAACTGTAAGAGACTCACCAACAGCATTAAATACTTCCAACAGACAGCCTTCTTCACCACCACTAGGATGAGGAACAAAATCAACCAATGTGGCAATATCTCCAGCTCTGAGTTGATATTCTGGTAAGTCACGAGTTAAAGCAACTTCCTGATATAGCTTTAGAATCATCTTAATTCTCCTTAAAAGGTTGTAGCGTCACAAACTGAAATTTTCCATCAATCCGTCGTTGCAGCCAAATTGTAACGACAGATAGGTTTATACCATTTGTACCAACGAGTTCTCCTACAACTCGATAAAAGATTCCATACTCGTTATTCCTCTCTTCAATCGCCTCACCTACTCCCACAACTGACTGGATGGCTGCTTTCAGCGCTTCTGGGTTTTCTGAGGTAAATCCAGCCCGTGCCAAGAATTTTGACTTATCATTTCTGGCTTTGTGTACCAGCAGATAACCAGTTATCTTATCGTCTGGGATGACCGCATCTTTTGGAATCTTCACCCTGAAATCTCTCCATCCTTTTATTTTGCTCGTGCAATACAGCAGCCAAAAAGTTTCTATTTCTTCGATAACGCATCATCCAAAAGAAATCCGTGAGTTTTGTAGGGACACAGCACTGCTGTGTCCTTACTAATTTCAACGTCTCCTTACTAATTTCACTCTGTTTTCTTCTTACTCGCCGTAGCAGTCGTCGCCTTCTTAGCAGTGGTTTTCTTCGCAGCGGTTTCCGACTTTGCCGCAGTAGTTTTCTTCGCCGCAGTTTCCGATTTCGCCGCAGTGGTTTTCTTCGCAGTAGTCGTTTTCTTCGCCGCAGTTTCCGACTTCGCCGCAGTAGTCTTAGTTGACTTCTTCGACTTGCTAGATTTTCCGCCGCCCGCAGCTTCCTTCGCTGCTAACAAATCCAGTGCTTTTTGTAAGGTGAAATTCTCCAAAGATTCATCCTTAGCCAAAGAAGCATTGATATCGCCGTGTTTCACGTAGGGGCCGTAGCGGCCGTCGTAAACATTGATCATTTCTCCCGACTCTGGATGCGCGCCCAATTCCTTCAATGGTGTCGTTGATTTGCTACCCCGAACGGCTTTTGGTTGCGCTAATAGTTCCAATGCCCGATCGAGCGTTATAGTCAAAACATCATCAGGCGGCTTGATCGATCGATAATCCTTACCAACCTTACCCTGGTCGTGCACCACATAAGGGCCATACATCCCCAAATTAGCCTGCACCTTCGCCCCCGTATCCGGGTGAGTGCCCAACAGGCGAGGTAGAGTCAACAAACTCACCGCCATATCAACCGTCACACTATCCTTATCCGTCCCCTTCGGTAAAGAAGAACGCTTCGGTTTCTTGTTCGTTTCCGAAACATCCCCCAACTGAACATAGGGGCCGTAATTGCCAATCAGCACATAAATCGGTTCCCCAGTGTCCGGGTGCAAACCTAATTTTTCTGGCCCTTCAGTCTTTTGCTTTAACAGAAACTCCACTTTTTCCGGGTCTAAATCTGCCGGAGTCAAATCCTGGGGAATCGATGCTTTCACCTGGCCTTCTTCGTTTTCAGATTCGAGGTAAGCGCCGTATTTACCGATGCAAACTTTGGCTGTGATATTCTCCAATATCACAGTTCGGGCAACTTTCGCGTCAATCTGACTTTCCTGTTCTTTAACTTGCGTTGCAAGTCCCATTTCCCCTGTATAAAACTTTTGCAAATACGGCAACCATTTCGCCTCGCCCGTGGCAATTTCATCCAGGGTTTGTTCCATGCGGGAAGTAAAACCCGTGTCTACTAAGTCGGGGAAATGTGTTTCTAATAAAGTCGTGACGGCGAAAGCGGTGAAGGTCGGAATTAGCGCGTTAGCTATTAATTTCGCGTATCCTCGATCGACAATTGTACCGATAATACTCGCATAGGTACTCGGACGGCCCACACCCTCACTTTCCAACATCTTCACCAGAGAAGCCTCCGTGTAGCGGGCGGGAGGTTGAGTTTCGTGTCCCACAGCCTCTACATCCTTGCAATTAGGCTTATCCCCCACCTTCAGCGCCGGCAAAATCACCTCCTGGTCTTCCAGCGCCGCATTCGGGTCATCGGAACCTTCCACATAAGCGCGCAAAAAGCCCGGAAAATCAATGCGTTTCCCGCTGGAACGGAAACCGGCATCTTCCACCTGAGTTAATACCGTGACGTGAGTTTGGCGCGAATCTGCCATTTGAGAAGCCACTGTCCGCTTCCAAATCAAATCGTAGAGGCGGAAATCAATCCCATCCAATCCCGTTTGCTGCGGCGTCCGAAAAGTGCTGCCGGCGGGGCGAATAGCTTCGTGGGCTTCCTGGGCACCTTTGCTTTTCGTCGTGTATTTGCGCGGTTGGGGGCTGAGGTATTCGCTACCGTACAGTTCTTGCACGCAACTGCGGGCGGCCGTAATCGCCTGTTCGGACAAATGTACCGAATCCGTCCGCATATAGGTGATAAAACCGCGTTCGTACAAACTTTGGGCAATTCGCATGGTTTCCCGCGCACCCAGTCTCAGCTTGCGGTTAGCCTCCTGCTGTAAAGTCGAGGTCGTAAACGGTGGCGACGGTTTGCGGGTGACTGGCCGTTCTTCGATATTACCGACAGTCCAGGGTTTGTTTTGAATGCGTGCGAGTAAAGCCCGCGCCTGTTCTTCGTTCAGCAAAAGTACGCGGCGGCCTGCGGTAATCTGTCCGGTATTTTCATCGAAATCGCTACCGTTGGCAACTTTTACATTCCCGACTGTCACGAGTTTGGCATCAAAGGAAATTTTGCTTTTTTCCAAAGTTGCTTTCAAATCCCAGTAGCTACCTTGGCGGAAAGCGCGGCGTTCCCGTTCCCGGCGTACCAACAGCCGTACTGCGACTGACTGGACTCGCCCTGCGGACAAACCCCAGGCGATTTTCTTCCACAGTAGCGGAGAGAGGGTGTATCCGACGAGTCGATCGAGAATTCGGCGAGTTTCCTGGGCCTGTACCACTCGATTGTCGATATCGCGGCAGTGAGTTAGGGCGTCGCGGATAGCTTCGCGGGTGATTTCGTGAAACACCATCCGCTTGATGGGAACTTTGGGTTTGAGGATTTGCAGCAAATGCCAGGAAATGCTTTCGCCTTCCCGGTCTTCGTCAGTGGCTAGAATCAGTTCTGTGGCGTCTTTTAGCGCATCTTTGAGTTCTTTAACAATTTTCTTTTTATCTTTGGGAATGACGTAAAGCGGTTCAAAATCTGCCTCCACGTTGACGCCGAGTTGCGCCCATTTTTCACCTTTAACGGCTTCTGGTATTTCTTCGGCGGAGGATGGGAGGTCTCGGACGTGGCCCATAGATGCCTCTACCCGGTACGTAGAGGGCAGGAAGTTACGAATGGTACGGGCTTTGGTGGGAGATTCGACGATAACTAAAGTTGACATGGCATCTTTTTATATATGGATGGCGGCGCAGTTAGAGTGTCTAATTTACAGAGTGTAGGTCGGATGTCAAGGCTTAGGGGAACTTTAGGGGATGATTTCAAATTACCTTAATGTTTAAGTTACTGCCGATCGGGTTGCAGGTCACAAGCTGATGGGATTTTACTGCTTTTGGGGCAAAGACCAGGAACCCTTGTCTCTGCAAGATGCACGGAATGTCTCTCACCTGACTCTAGCAGAATTGGCGGTAACTGGATGCTGAGACTGCTGGATGCGGGCGGATGGTTCCTCTGTTGTAGATTTGAGATTTGAGATTTGAGATTGGGCAAGATTTGATGGTTTCCCCGCAAACAAGACTTGAAATGCGATCGAGAATTGGTCGAATAGTCGATCGCACTCACCAGCTAACATCAGATATTGTGGACTAATTCTTGATACCATTTTGCGATCGCGTTATTATAAATACTCGGCAAGATTACGTAAATCTTTGATTGATAGAACAACCGCAGATGTCAGGCAGATAAACACAGATTAACGCAGATGTATTTAAAGATGGGAAAGCGAATGAATGCCAGCACTCTAAAATAATAGATGCGGAAACTATCTAAAAAGAGGTTGATGTATGGAATTACACCCAATTAAAACAGAAACAGATTATCAGGAAGCCCTGCGATCAATTGAATCACTGTTTGATGCAGCCCCCAATACCCCAGAATGCGATCGATTAGATATCCTCAGTACCTTAGTGGAAGCTTATGAGAAGGCAAACTTCCCCATTGAAATACCAGATCCAATCGCAGCAATTCAATATTATATGGATACCTGTGGATGGTCTCGTCATGATTTAGAGGTATGTCTTGGCAGTCAAGCTAGAGTCTCTGAAGTGCTATCTCGCAAACGTTCTCTAACCTTGGAGATGATTCGGAAGTTGCATCAAGAATTGGGGGTTCCGGCTGAAATTTTGATCCAACCATATCAATCGGTACAAACCTCTGCTTAATCATGCCAGCGCACACCGAATAGCTAAAAAATTATGGCATTTGAATTCGACCATATCTTCATCTTAACTGATATTGGTGCCCCGATCGCCGATCGCCTTTCATCCCTCGGTTTAGTCGAGGGCTCGTCTCGCATTCACGTTGGACAAGGTACCACGAATCGCTGTTTCTTTTTCCATAACGCCATGTTGGAACTGTTGTGGGTGCGCGATCCAGAGGAGGCGCAATCTGAGCCTATTTATCGGACTCGTCTTTGGGAGCGATCGACAAATCGCAATAATGGCGCCTGTCCCTTCGGCATCTGTTTGCGTTCAACCACAGGTTCTGAGGACACAGTAGCATTTTCTAGTTGGGCATATCGTCCGCCCTATTTACCTGAAACAATCAGCATCGCGGTAGCCACAAATAGTGATAATTTAACTGAGCCGATGCTGTTTCAAACTCCCTGGGGAAAACGTCCAGATTCATCCTCTACTGAGAAATTACAGCCCCTGAATCACGGTGTTGGTTTCCGCGAAATTACTCGTGTAGAATTAGTAAGTCCTGCTGCGAATAATCCGTCACCAGAACTGCAAGCAGTAATTGATACAAATCAGGTCAAGTTAAGGAAAGGAACCGAGTATTTTCTGGAGCTAGGCTTTGATGGAGAAGTGCATGGTAAACAAGTAGATTTTCGACCGGGATTGCCGCTGATTATCAGTTGGTAATGTCAAGTTGCAAGCTAACAGTGGACATCTTCCATTCATTCCCAACTAATCTAGAAATTATCTACATTTATTTGTGTTTATCTGCCTTTAATCTGCGGTTCATTTATTAATCAAATATTTATGCAATCTTGTTTAACGATCTCTATAAGCTGTAGGAGTCATCCCCGTCAACTGCCGAAACTGTTTGCTCAAATGGCTGTGGCTGTTGAACCCACATTCTAAGGCAATTTCCGCGATCGATCGCTCTTTTTGCTGTAACAACTCCTTCGCCCGTTCGATCCGTTGTTGAAGCAGATACTGATAGGGAGCTATTCCCACCGCCACTTTAAACATATGACTAAAATGAAACTGACTCATCCCCAGCAACGCAGCCAAATCAGCGAGCTTAATGTCTTGACTTAGATGTTCGTTTATGTATTCCAAGACTTGCAACAATTGACGCTGAGGTAAACCGCCCTCGTAAATTGTCAGGCGAGGTTTGGTAGTAAAGTATTGTCTGAGCAAATGCACTGCTATAATATTTTACACTGACTTGATGTAGAGATTTGGGCTTAAATTTTGCTGCTGTAGTTCCGAAAGTAGCATAAAGCTGATCGACTCAATTTGTCGATCGCGCATCCGAAATTCCGGCAGCAATTCCAGGCGATCTGGATTCATGTCAAAAGCTTCTCTGGCAACACTTTCAATGAAACCAGACGCAATTTTAATCTGCAAATAGCGATCGTCACTATCCCAACGCGCAAACAACGGCATCCTTGCAGGCGTGATGGAAATATCACCTTTCCTGTAAAGCCCTGCATAGGTTTTTTCTCCCTGGATTTGCAGCAAACGGACTGGACGAGGTGCAAGGGACAAATTAATTGTATGTTCATCACCGCCATCATAGTTGCACTCACCCGGAGGTTCATAGAATTGCTCGACCAAAATATGCTTCCAACCCAGGCTTTGGCTAGATAAATTGTGCAAGCTACTTGCTTCAGGTTGATGAGTCGCTGGTGGCTCCATGATATAAACCCAACTCGTCTCGTTTCTATTGTACTCGCTGTTCGATAATTGCTCTCAAGTCTGGCTACAAAAAATGTTTGTTATTTAACCCCATGTGGGAGGTGCGTCGCTATAAAATTTTCCATTTTACTTGAGAGATTGTCGATGGCGACGCACCCTACGGCTAATTTTAACTGCCGTTATTCCTATACCGCCCAGAGCAAATCCTGGAACGAAACACATTCAGAAAGTTAACATAATAACTGATAAGGATTAGGAGATACTTTCATGAAAACACCTTTTACTGGCGGTTGTATGTGCGGAAATATCCGCTACGAATGTTCAGCAGAACCAATTGTGATGGGGAATTGCCACTGTCGCGATTGCCAAAAAGCGACAGGTACTGCATATGCTGCTGCGATGCTGGTTCCTCGAAATGCAGTTGCGATCGCAGGTGATGTCAAATACTATGATGTTACGGGCGATAGTGGGGGAATTGTCGGTCGTGGATTTTGTCCCAACTGTGGTGCGCGATTATTTAGTAAACCACCAAATCCTGAACTCATGGGCATCATGGCAGGCAGTCTTGACGAGCCGAGCTGGTTTGGGCCGACAATAGATGTTTACGCAGCTAGTGCCCAACCGTGGGATTATATGAATCCAGATTTGCCTAAATTTGACCAAATGCCGCCACCAAAGAATTCAAATGCGGTAGATTGAATCAATTTTTGGTGAAGGTGCTGCCGCTACTGATTCTTGCTGTTAGGTTTCAGAAGAGCGTTGACAAATGTATAACACAAGTTCATATCAATAGTGCATGAATAGGCGACTAATTAATTGCATTTCCAAGCTCTCACTTCTTGAAATTATCTGCGTTTATCTGTGTTCATCTGCCTATCATCTGCGGTCGAGCAATCAATCAAACATATGTGCAATTGCTCGTATATTGAATTGTCATTCCTTAGCAACAGTCGGGAGTCCGACGTGGTGACTTCGCTCGATCGAGTCATTTCATCGATCGCCCGTGCACCTCAATCAGGATTTTAGGATTGCTGGACTTCGCGCAACCGCCGATCGAGAAAACGGCGTTCGCTATCATTCGTAACTAACGTCAATGCTCGCTCATAACTGTGCGCGGCTTCTGCGGATGCTCCCATACGGCGCAACAAATCGGCCCGCGCGGCGTGAAACAGGTGATAGCCATCAAGTTCGGGGCCGATCGCATCCAGAAGCGCGATCGCAGTTTGCGGCCCATCTACCATCGCGATCGCCACCGCCCGATTCAGCGACACAATTGGCGATGGCTGTAAGCGTTCGAGCAGATTATAAAGCTGAACAATCTGCTGCCAGTTTGTCTCTTGGGCCCGCACCGCCCGACAATGCACGGCTGCGATCGCAGCTTGCAAAGCAAACGGCCCGATCCCGCCACGGAATGCTTCCTCAACCAGCGGCAGCGCCTCGACAATCTGTGCCCTGTTCCAGCGACTGCGATCTTGCTCTTCCAGCAGGATCAGGTCGCCAGACTCATCCAGACGCGCATCGCGCCGCGAGTCGTGCAGCAACATCAGAGCCAGAAGAGCAGTCACTTCCGCTGGCGGTTGCGGTGCCATCAACATCCTCACCAGTCGCCCCAGCCGGATCGCTTCGGCGCAGAGATCCGCTCTCACTATTGTCTCGCCATGCGTCGCCGCATAACCTTCGTTAAAGATCAAATAGATCGCCGTCAGCACCGCTTCCACGCGATCGGGCAAATCCTTCGTATCCGGCACTGTGTAGGGAATGCCCGCGTCACGAATCTTGCGCTTTGCCCGTACCAGCCGCTGCGCCATCGTCGCCGTTGGTACGAGAAACGCCCGTGCGATTTCATCCGTCTCCAGGCCGCCCAGCAAACGCAGCGTCAAAGCAACCTGAGCCTCGATCGCCAGCGCGGGGTGACAGCAGGTGAAAATCAACCGCAATCGCTCGTCGGGGATTTCGCCGATATCGTCATCGATTTCTTCGATAGTTTCGATCGACTCAGAGGCAGCATACACTTCAAGTTTTTCGGCGAGTCGCGTCCGCCGTCTGAGGCGATCGATCGCCTTAAATCGAGCTGTTTTAATCAGCCACGCGCGCGGGAGATCGGGAATTCCGGCAGTCTGCCACTGCTTCAGTGCAGCCGTAAAGGCTTCCTGCGCCGCCTCTTCGGCTACGTCGAAATCTCCAACCAGTCCGATCAATGTGGCGACGATCCGACCCCAGTCCGATCGATAAACGGAGTCAATGGCTTGGGTTACGTCTGGTTTTGCGTTTGGCATCACAACCTGATGAGAAAAATTTTTGGCGAGGTGTCGATTTGAGCGATCGCCCTTCGACTTATACCATTTTTTTAAATTTATGACAGACTTTTGCCAACTAGGGAAACGAGATAATTACAACGTCTTGTCGTCGTATCAAAATCGCCAATAGCCTAACTTCTCGTTGAAACCAAAATAGCCGATAGACTTGACACAGTATAATCGCACTGCTATATTATAATGAGCGCTCGATATAAACTTTATGCCCAAAATCGTCCATGCCCAAAATCGTTGACTCTGAGGAGTATCGTAAAGAGCTTCTCCATAGATGCTTTAACCTATTTGCCGAAAGCGGATATGCTAGTGTTACAACACGACAAATCTCTAAGGCATTGGGTATCTCCACTGGAGCAATGTATCACTACTTTGCTAGTAAACAGGTGTTGTTTGAGCAATTGGTTGAGGAGATCAGTTGGCAGGATGTTTATCTATTTAAGTCGATTGCTGAAGGAGGAACGCTGACCGAACGCATTGAAAGACTTGGATGTATGCTGGTTCAGCATGAAGAACACTTTGTCAAACAGGCAGTAATTTGGACAGATTTCTACCAGCATACCGCCGTGACAGAGATTAACAGTAATCCCATTTTTCAGCAAATAGATCGGCGCTATCAACAAATGATGGAGGAACTGCTTAATCTCTCAGATCCGAAGCTCGCTCGATTTGTCTGGACTTTGATCAATGGTATCTTGATCGAGCAGATAGAACGTGAAAATAGCTTTTCCTTTGCCCAGCAGATTCACTTATTTACCAAGATGTTAATTGCCTACTGCGAAAAATACTGTATCTAGCCTTAACAGGCAGACAACTGTAAAAGCTCTATCGACATTAATTTAAATAATTCGAGCGCTCGAATTAAAACACTCAAAACACCATAGGATGTTGACTATGAACATTTCTGCCCAACCGATTCTAGAAAACTTGCAGCATCTAGAAACTTCGCTGTTCTCCCTATCGCTTATCTTGTTTTGTATTATCTTCGCTGAAATCGGCGTTGACTTTTTCTTTCGTAAACAACGGAATTACCGAGAAACGGCTGCAAATATCGGTGTTGGTATCGTTCATGATTTTCTCAGCGATCAATTAGCAAATGTTGTAGCTGTAGTTGGGCTATCCCTAATTGCGGCAGTCAGTCCTCTAAAGGTTCCTGTAAATGGCTGGACAATGCTATTAGCAGTATTCATCGCAGATTTTCTCTATTACTGGAACCATCGTGCAGAACATCGGATTCGTTTTTTTTGGGCATATCACAGCGTTCATCATAGTTCCACTGATTTTAATTTGACTGTAGCGCTGCGGCTGGCATGGGTTGAAGACTTTATCCTTTGGATTTTCTACATTCCGATGGCACTGCTGGGATTTCATCCCCTACAAGTCTTGATTGCGCTCGAAGTTGTGGGGCTATATCAAGTCTGGATTCACAATCAGAAAATTGGGCGATTGGGAATTCTCGAATCCATGATGAATACAGCTTCCAATCACCGTGTACATCATGGCTCAAATCTGCCATACATTGATAAAAATTATGGTGGCATTCTGATTGTTTGGGATAGGTTGTTTGGAACTTACCAAGCCGAGACGGAAAAGGTGATCTACGGGCTGACTGAAAATATTCAAACCCACAATCCTATTCAGATCAATATTATGGAATATTCCAGAATCATTAGCGATTTACGACGATCGCAGACTCTCAAAGAATGGTTCTTGAGTCTATTCGGTCCGCCTGAATGGAAACCACAAGCATTCAAACAACTGCCTAGCAAAGATTAAACCTACTTGAATCTATCTCTATGAAACTTCATTCTGTCTCGCAAATTTTGGAACGCCTGTTTCGATCAAATTACAGGTCTATCCTGTTTACCTATGGGCTGACGTTGCTGGAAAATACGTTTGAATTGCTATATCCGCTAGCGATCGGATTTGCTATCGATCAGCTTCTAAAGGGAAACTATAGCAACATCATCCCCTTTCTATGCATTTGGCTGGCACATGCGATTACAGCTATTTCTCGTCATGTATACGATACTCGAACCTTTACCAGTATCTATAGCAACTTAGCAACAGCGATGGTTGTAGAGCAGAGTAAGCAGGGCGCTTCAACGGCTCAAATTGCTGCGCGTTCCGTGCTTTCCAGAGAATTTGTCGATTTCTTTGAGCGAAATATTCCCCAAATTATTGCAGGGTTGTTTAGCTTTGTTGGCGCATTGGTAATGCTATTCATCTATGACATACAGATTGGCGCATATTGTTTGGCTTTGCTTATTCCGTTGATTTTGATCAATCGCAGCTATGCTCAGAAATCACAACGGTTGAATCAAAACTTGAATAATCAGCTAGAACAGGAAGTAACAGTTTTAAGCCAATCTGAGGCTGAAGTAGTGAGATCGCACTACTTGTTAATAGCAAAATGGAGAGTCCATCTTTCTAATGCAGAAGCCCTGAATTATGGATTTATAGAACTGTTTACGATTTTACTTGCTGCCACGGTTCTGATTCGTACAGTCTGGATTCCAGGCATTCAAACAGGTGAGATTTATGCCATTATTTCCTACCTGTGGAACTTTTTAAAGAGCTTAGAGAATATTCCAGCACTGGTACAGCAGTTTAGCCGGTTACAGGATATTGGGCAGAGAATGCAACTAAGTTCTGAGGCATTGAGCAAGCTGTGAATCTTGAAGTGATGGCAGCAGCCCAATAACTGTTCTGAACTAGAACGTATCAATACTAATTGATCAGTTGGGGTGCAAAGTTTGGCTGCATCTGATAGGTACATCAGTTATACAGAGAACCTTTGATAGGATCGTGATTAAAGATTAGAGTGTTGGCTCTCAGTATTGAATTTAGCTGTAATTGGAGGAACTATGATGTCAATGAGATTATTTACAATTTTGTGGCTAACAGGCATGGTAGGCATCGTTTCTCTTTGGTGGATGAAATTACCTATTCCTGAGGATGAAGAACTTCAGATGCCGCTCTGGGGAATCAAATTGATTTCTTTGATTCAACCAACCTTTCTTTTGTCTATTACTGTCTTGATTGGTGTTGTACTAGCTCATAAAGTTGGATTATCCGCACCTCTGGCTGAGGCAGTGTCTAATCGAACTTCAATTAGTTTGGCTATTCAGCCCCAAGTGCTTCCAGGAATTATTGGAGGCTTGATCGGAGTTATTGGATTAACTTTTATTCAGTTTTGTGCTAAAGTTTTTCTACCTTCTGATTTTATTACGAAGGCTGAAACTCTATCAAGCAACACCCCATTTTTGACTCGTATTCTGTATGGAGGTATTACCGAAGAATTATTGCTCAGATGGGGAATAATGACGCTTTTAGTATGGATAGGTTGGCGTATTTTTTCAAAAGGGCAGGGTGTGCCTTCCATATTCTGCTTTGTATCGGCGATCGCCCTTTCAGCATTTCTCTTTGGGCTGGGTCATTTACCCCTTGCCTTCGTACTAGGAACACAAGTCACTCCTTCAGTCATTACCTATGTGATTGTGGGTAATTCATTTTTTGGCATCATTGCAGGCTATCTGTACTGGCGTAAAGGTCTTGAAGCGGCAATGATTTCTCATATGTTGGTTCATGTTGTTATGGTTACATTTACCCGTTTAGCCCGATGATACAAGAATGGAATGTTTTCATTGACAACTCACTGTAAATGTTAGCCCCATTCGGTAGTACAATAATCCCAATGCACCAGATTGACACAAAGTTCTTAGTTGAGGATTCGAGGCAATCGGCAACTGGTGATTAGGAACGCCATCGTACAGCAAGCTCTTGGTGCTGGAAGCATAAGGAGAATTTTAGTGTTAAAATTTGCTGGGAAAGTCGGTCGAGGTAGAATCGTTTTATGCTTGCTCAATCCATCCTAGAAACAACCAGATTGATTTTGCGCCCCCTATCTCTTGCAGATGCGCCATCGCTCCAAAGTGTGGCAAGCGTTCGTGAGATTGCCGATACTATGATTTCTATTCCTCATTATAAATTAAAATCTTACCTCAAAGTTCCAAGACCCCAAAGTAATAAGGTGAACGAAGTTGCACAGACAAACTTCAAAAAAAACTGTGGGAGATTATCAAAGTAATGATTAAATATTTCGGAACAGGACAGCCTGTAAGGATATGGTGTCAGGACGAGAGTAGATTTGGATTGATTACTATGCAGGGCAAGATGATTACATTGAAGGGGATAAAACCCATCGGCAAAAAGCAATCTTTAGCGAGAAAACTTCTATCTTTATGGAGTTGTAGAACCATCAACAGGTGAACAATATTATCAAGAATTTTCTCAGCTCAATCACAACTGCTTTCAAGAGTTTTTAAATGGATTTGCTGAAAAATATTCAGAGAGTTTCAATCTAATTATCATGGATAATGGTAGCTTTCATAAAGCTCTCTTGTTAGACTGGCATGACCATGTGATGCCAATATATTTACCTGCCTATAGTCCTGAATTGAATCCGATTGAAAGATTGTGGGAACAAAAAAAGACCTCAAGTTGGCAAATTATTCGAGTTTAGAGAAACTCAAAGAACAGGTAGATATAATTATCAAATCTCTCACGAATGAAGAAGTCTTATCTCTCTGTAGTTGGGACTATATCCTTGAAGCTATATTAAGTGCAGGTTCATAGTGAATTGGTATTACACAGGGCAACAACGGAGGCAAATAGACATCTGGTAAAAAGAAATTAGGCGAGGAGCGAGCGATCGCACTTGCTCGGATCCGGGTGAAGCATTTGGACATAAAATCAAGGGTTTTAGGCATAAATTGTCGCCCTCGGCGTACGCCCTACATTTATCAAACAGATGTCTCTTCAAGATCGTAACCTGACGAGCAAAATTTTTTGGCGAGGTGTCGATTTGAGCGATCGTCCTTCGACTTACTGATACAGGGAAACAACCGAGACAAACCAATGAAATATTTGCTGCTGATTTACATGGAAGAAAACGCCATGAACCAGACCGATCGCGAACATTGTTATGGAGAATCCACACAGCTTGCACAAGAACTCCATGCAAAAGGGCAGTTTTTGTCGGCAGCCCCGCTGCACCCTGTAGCGACGGCGACTAGCGTCCGGGTGCGCGACGGCAAACAGTTTGTTACCGATGGCCCGTTTGCAGAAACTCGCGAACAACTCGGCGGGTTCTTCCTGGTTGATGCCCAGGATCTCGACGAGGCGATCGCGATCGCCGCCCGCATTCCAGGGGCGCGCGCCGGCACGATCGAAATCAGACCAGTAATTGAGGTCGCGGGATTACCTAAGAATTAGCTTTTGCACTTCTTAAAGACAATTTGAGTGCAAAAGATAACGCCTAAAACTCAACAAACAGGAGCAAGCCATGCAACTCAATCCTTATCTCTTTTTCAACGGTAACTGCGAGGCAGCTTTCAAGTTTTACGAGCAATGTTTTGGGGGCAAAATCGTCACAATGCTCACTAACGCGGATGCGCCAACTGCGGAACCAAAACCCTGTGAATTATCTACTGATTGGCTTGACAAAATTATGCACGCGTGTATGGAATTCGGAGCGTATCGCTTGATGGGTTCTGATTGTCCGCCTAAGTTTTTTGAAGAAACCAAAGGCTTTTCTGTACAAATCGCGATCGACGATCCAACAGAGGCGGAACGTATCTTTCACGCCCTCGCTGAAAATGGCACAGTGAAGATGCCATTCGGGCAAACTTTTTGGGCTTTTCGGTTTGGAATGCTCGTCGATCAGTTCGGTATACCGTGGATGGTGAATTGCGAGAAAGCTGCCTAAATCAAAGAGAGGCTTAACTGTTTCCGTCACTTCCGCCACTAGAACGATTAGTAGAAACACCATGCAAAACAGTCAAAAAATCACACCATGCCTCTGGTTTAACTTTAATGCCGAAGAGGCTGTCAATTACTACCTGAGCATTTTCAAGAACAGTAAGATTTTGGAAGTTTCGCACTACGGCGATGCCATACCCGAACACAAAGGCAAAGTGCTTACCCTGCTGTTTGAAATTGAAGGGCAGCAGTTTCAGGCACTCAACGGTGGGCCACAATTCCCATTCACTGAAGCCATTTCTCTCAGTGTGGACTGCGAGACACAAGAAGAAGTTGACACGCTGTGGAGCCAGTTGTCCGCAGGTGGAAGTGAAAGTCAGTGCGGCTGGCTCAAAGACAAGTTCGGGCTATCTTGGCAAATCGTACCGCGATCGCTCACAGAAATGCTGAAGGACAAGGATGCCGACAAGGCGACGCGCGTGATGCAAGCCCTGTTCGCAATGAGCAAGATTGATGTTGCTCGCTTGCAGCAAGCCTACAACCAGCAATAGCCAACAACGCAACAACTACCATTTACTTTCCCATAAAACAACAAAAGGAGAAGACCGTGGCTACTAAAATTTTCGTCAATCTTCCCGTAAAAAAGCTCGATCGATCTATTGACTTTTTTACTAAACTCGGCTTCACCTTCAATCCTCAGTTTACTGACGAGACAGCCACTTGCATGATTGTCAGCGACGACATATTCGTCATGCTTTTGACTTACGAAAAGTTCAAGACTTTTACGCCCAAAGCAATTTGTGATGCCACCAAAAGCACAGAAGTGCTGGTGTGTTTATCTACTGAGAGTCGAAAAGAAGTTGATGAAATGGTTGAGGGGGCGATCGCCGCTGGCGGAACAACCTATAATGAACCACAAGACCACGGCTTTATGTATGCCCATGGATTTCAAGACTTAGATGGTCACATTTGGGAACTTGTCTACATGGAACCAAGCGCAGTAAACCAATAGTCACTGCGTTCACAATGGAAGAAAGATTGCGATCGCCATTACAAATGTAATACACTGGTTACAACCTTTGAGATGATGATGCAAATGCGGATTGAACCTTACGACGCTCAACAACTGGATGCAATCATTCGCCTTTCTCTTCGGGCATGGACTCCGGTATTTGATTCGATTCAGAAAGCGATGGATCTGGATGTCTACCAGAGTTTCTATCCCGATGGTTGGCGCGTCAGCCAGCAAGAGGCTGTCGAAGGTGTCTGCGCTGCGGAGGATACAAATGTCTGGGTTGCTATTGATGCAGGTTCCACCGTGGGCTTTGTCGCCGTGAAACTCGATTCGGAAAGCAGCATGGGTGAAATTTACATGATCGCTGTCGATCCAGACTTTCAAGGTCGTGGCATTGGCTCCGCTCTGACAGAATTCGCTGTAAATTGGATGAAAGATGCGGGGATGTCTGTTGCAATGGTCGAAACCGGAGGCGATCCAGGTCATGCCGCAGCACGTCGCACCTATGAAAAGGCGGGTTTCGGGCTGTTACCGATCGCCAGATACTTCAAAAAGCTGTAGATTTGTCGATCGGGTGGAACGTTATTGTCATTGAACTCGTCGATCTGGTTACTTCTTCACAAGATAAATAAGCGATAATATAGTAGGAAAAATTGATGATTGACCATACTGGCATTAACATTAGTAATTTCGAGAAAAGCAAAGATTTTTACACCAAAGCCTTAGCCCCGCTTGGTTATCAATTGCTGAAAGAGTTTGATGCTTCTGTGACTGGTTCTATATCTCTGGCAGGTTTTGGAATAGACGGAAAGCCCGATTTCTGGATTACACAGGGAGAGGTAAATACCCCTAGAATTCATATTGCTTTCCGCGCAGAAACTCATGAGATGGTTCAGGCTTTTTACACAGCAGCGCTAGCAGCAGGGGGGCGAGACAATGGTACTCCGGGTTTGCGAACTCACTATCATCCTGATTATTATGGTGCTTTTGTTTTAGATCCAGATGGACATAATATGGAAGCAGTATGTCATTTTCCTGTTTAACATTAATCAAGGCAGTGAAAATAAAATTTCAAAAGTAATGAATGATGATAAACCTCCGCTCCGCCACCTCCGCTGATTTAGCTCTACTGCGACATTGGGATGAGCAACCTCATGTGGTTAATGCAGATCCTAACGATGATTGGGGTTGGGAAATAGAACTCGATCGCACTCCCGACTGGAGGGAGCAATTAATTGCTGAAATTGATGGCCGGGCGATCGGATTTATTCAGATTATCGATCCAGCACTTGAGGATAGTCACTACTGGGGCGATTGCGAACCGAATCTACGTGCGATCGACATTTGGATTGGAGAAGAGACAGATTTGGGCAAAGGCTATGGCACACAAATGATGCAGCTTGCACTGACTCGATGTTTCGCCGACTCTGCTGTGACGGCTGTACTCATCGATCCACTGGCCAGCAATACCCGTGCCCACCGCTTCTACGAACGTCTTGGCTTTCAATTTGTTGAACCGCGACAGTTTGGTGACGATGACTGTTTTGTTTATCGCCTGAACCGGGCAGATTGGCACCCCAGTAATGAGAATAACGCTCAATGACTTGTTCGTTGCACAAGCATCGCCCTGGAAAGGAGGTTAATCAATGACAAAAATCGTACTTTATATTGCAACCAGTCTGGACGGTTATATTGCTCGTAAAGACGGCAGTATTGATTGGCTTACAGCTTTTGAGACGGACGAAACTGACCACGGGTATGGTGAGTTTTATCGATCGATCGATGGATTGGCGATGGGACGCAAAACCTACGAACAGGTGTTGAGCTTTGGCGAGTGGCCCCATCCCGGCAAGCCATCCTACGTTTTTACCCAGCAAAGCCGATCGCCCGATCGCGATGATGTGTTATTTACCTCCGCAACGCCCGATCGATTTCTGCACGAAATGGAGTTGCAAGGACTCAAACGAATTTGGCTAGTTGGAGGTGCAGAATTAATCGCCTCATTCCTCCAATGTCAACTGATTGATGAATATATTCTGTCGATCGCACCTATCATGTTAGGCGAAGGAATTCCCTTATTCTTGCCATCTCCCATGGAGATGAAATTAAAGTTAATAGAAGTACAGAAGTATCCGACCGAGTTAGTTCAAGTAAGATACACCAAATATAAAAGTAAATAAAAAATACAGACAAAGGAAGCTTTCACATGAGCAAAGTTCGCATTTAATTCTGCTGAGGAATCAGTACAGGTTTTATTTATCGAGTGATGTCTAGCTTTAAAATGATTAGAGGCGTACCAATTGCATCGGGATAGCGACGGTTAACAACAACTTTGAATGCCAACTCAATTTGAGTCTGAGGAAAGTTTTGTGAAACCCATGCTGGCGAAAAATTGTATTAAGCAGACGATGGCGACAGTCCTAATAATGAATGTAATTGTTGGCAATCCGTTTCAGCAACAAACAATCTCAGATGTACCAGATAGGAATCTCCTCAGAATACAGTCTTATCGTCAGTCAGTTTTCCTGTTCTTGAATTAGTACAGGTCAAGGGAATTTTCAAGGTCAAAATTCATTCTTTATTGTAGAATATCTTTGAGCAAACTCCACAGCAGCAATCGGGTGGGCTCAAAGCCTCTGTCCACAACCAGAAGTTTGATGAAAGCCGACGAACTCCCGCGATTGCTATCAGTCAAGCCCCTCTCTATCCCAGGGCTGATTTATTCTAATATCAATTTACGATTTAAATCTGGACAAAGCTTTTAGTAGCAAGGAAAACAGGAGTTTTTAATAATTTGCTAAGCCTGCTACAGAAAGATCTACCCAACGCCTCATAACATAAGGGTTAGAGAGATTGGAAAATTTTAGAAGGAATCAGCCCTGCTCTCTATCCCAATCTCCTGCTGCTTCAAAAGCAGAGTTTGCCTAATATCGATAGGGACTGTTGACATTTGGTAAAATCCCCATGTATTGTTAACGGAAAATTAGTACCCCGTGAGGACGGTGATTATGTCTATTCAGGCGATCGTCTCAATTGAGACTGATTACCAGGAATATTTGGTGAGGTCAGACAGGAAAATGTCAGTGATGCAACCGCATCAAAATCTCGCAATCGAATCGGATTTGCAGCGGTATGGTTAACGGCTTGAAAACACTCAGGCTGTTATGAGTTTCCTTGGGCGCTGCCCTACAGCTTGCTTGGAACAATTGAGATCAATGGTAATGGCGCCGACAAAGTTATTGTCAAACGTGCTCTGAGTATGAAGGCACTAGCTTTGAGTTCTAGGAATACAGAATGGTCAACTCAATCGCATTTTCAGGGGTGAAGGGTACGGTTGTCAAAGTTGTTTTCCAGGAATGTAAATTCGTTGAGGATTTTATGCCAAACTCTACTTTGAAATCATCGATCCCAGAAGCAAAACTCGAAGCAGTTGAAACAGCAATTCAAACTGCTTTTAATACCAGAAATGTCGAAAGTATCCAGCTTCTAACTGGAGGGTTCTCCTCAGCGCTGGTTTATAAAATTACCGTGAATGGTAAAGCTTATGTATTAAGGCTGATTATGCAGATCGATCCGCTCAGCGATCCCGTTCGGCAATATGCTTGCATGAATTTGGCCGCAGAAGCTGGCATTTCACCACAGGTTTATTATTTCAGCACGGAAGATGCTTTAGCAATTACCGACTTTATCGAAGCTGTACCTTTGTCGAAATATGTTGGCTCGCGAGATGATTTGCTGGCAGAATTCGCAAAAATGATTGAATCGATTCATGCTACCTCGCTTTTTCCAAAATTCGTGAATTTCATGGATGGCATTGACGGTTTTATTCAGGAGTTTAAGGCTTCAAAAGTATTGCCAGAAACTGCAACAGCAGAAGTTTTCAAATATTACTCAGAAATCCAGATGGTTTATCCGCGTCACGATCGCGATTTAGTCTCAAGTCACAACGATTTGAACCCACACAATATTCTTTTTGATGGCAATAAATTCTGGGTTATTGATTGGGAGGGAGCCTTTGGGAGCGATCGCTATGTGGATTTGGCGATCCTTGCCAATAGCTTTGTCACCACCGAAAAGCAGGAAAACATCTATCTAAAGGCATACTTCGGTGACGCACTGGATGACTGCAAGCGCGATCGCTTGTTCCTGATGCAGCAAGTTTGTCACATTTTCTACGCGCTACCGTTTATGAAGTTTGCTGCGGCGTTGCGTCCCCCCAATTTCGTCCATGACAGCAGCATGGATACGCCTGGTTACAGACAATTTTGCTGGCAACTTGGGGCTGGTGAAGTTTCGCTTAATTCCTATGAAGGAAAACTATTGTTTGGAAAAGTCTTGTTGAACGAGGCTTTGCACAATATGAAAACAGCGCGATTTGTAAGAGCGATCGAGCAAATGGCATAATAAGATATGATGTTCGCAACCTAACTCTGTGAATTCAGATTCCATCTCTTGAGAGCAAAACAGTTCCATAGATCGCGATTAAGGGGTAGCACATTGATTTCCACAGCAATGCAAAATCAAGAAATCACAGATTTTGGAATCAAACTGATTGCAACGGTGAATGGGATTGCAGCCTTACTGCACTTGGGTTTCTGGATATTTGCTTTCCTGCGGCTGCCCCGTCCATCGGTTGTCGAGACAGAAGCAGAACGTGTTGACCTAATCGTGACTTACGGGTTGGGAGTTGCGGATCTTTTATGGTCTGTACCTCTGTTGATTGTGGGTTGTTTTTGGCTTTACAATGGCAGGGAAATTGGTTGGCTAGCGGCACAAATGGCAAACGTGCTTTATTGGTACTCTTTTACGTTCATTCTGATCCGCGAACTGAATGCTAAGTCTATTCGTTTTGGCACCCTGCTATTTTCGCCGTTTGCTATGTTCTCGCTGTGGGCGGCCTGGTATCTATGGCAGGTTCGCACCATGTTTTATTAACCAGAAAATAGATTAGATTAATAGTGCAGAAAAAGTTCTAGCTGGATGATTCTGAAGCAAAACTACTGGTTGGAAAAGTCTTGTTGAACGAGGCTTTGCACAATATGAAAACAGCGCGATTTGTAAGAGCGATCGAGCAAATGGCTCGATAAAATCTACGCTTTAGTCATGACATTCAGGGAAATTGCCTGCGTTTAGTAAGCGGGATAGTTAGATATAAATTCCACCTTTTTGCCGATCGTTGAATGAAACATACCGCAATTGATATGCCGCGCATTCCCACCGCGCCGAGTTCAATTCAGAAGGGAGTTCCTCTGAAGCATCTGCTTGGGTCAGAAGCAGTTGATTGTTTGGCACACAATATCTTGCTCGCGTACCCGCAATTTGATGAAAAATCGTTTCGTCAGGTTGCGTTAGATGGATTGGATTCGCTTGAACTTATGGAACGCGGCCGACATCTGGCATTAGCACTCCGTCAATGTTTGCCTGATAAATATGCGACAGCTATTGAGATACTTGTGGCTTCTTTGACACCGCCACTAACTCAAACAGATGGACTAAAACTGGCAGTATTTTTTTATCTTCCTCATATTTGTTTCATTGCTAAGTATGGTATAGAACTAAAAGATAATGATGGACAAGATCCGTTTGAAATATCCATGCTTGCCCAATACGAACTTACCAAACGGTTTAGTGCGGAGTTTTCCATACGACCGTTTCTAATTCAACAACAATATCGCACCCTTTCGCAACTGCTTGATTGGACATCGGATCCAGACCCCCATGTCCGTCGTCTTTGTTCTGAAGGTACGCGATCCAGACTTCCTTGGGGAACGCGAATCCCCGCTTTCATCGCCAACCCAGCCCCCGTATTCCCAATCCTTGATGCCCTGAAGGACGATCGCAGCCTTTACGTGCGTCGCAGTGTCGCCAACAATCTGGGCGATATTGCCAAAGACCACCCCGAACAGGTATTTGCAATTTGCGATCGTTGGCTAAACGGTGCCTCTAATGAAGTCAAATGGCTCATCCGCCATGCTCTTCGGTACCCAGCAAAAAAAGGAAATAAAACCGCTCTCCAACTTAGAGTCGCAGCTAAATAACGAAAATCACTTTAATAAACCTCTCCTAAAAAGATTCTGGAGGCCTTGCTATATGACGATTTTAAAATACAATAAAAATAAAAGTGTTTTTGTTGCGTAAGTCATATTTGAATTAAATTTCCAATCAAATATCGATCGAGAAGGCAGAACCATGATTGAGACGACTAATCTGCAACTACTCCCCGTCGAACGGATACACATCAAGGCTTTTTTGAGCAGTAAAAGCGAGCTGGCAGAACTTTTGCAAGTCACAGTACCTAATAACTGGCCGCAGTTCCCTCACCGAAAACGAGCGGGAAGCCCCGGGCTACCGACATGGGGAGGAACGCGGCTGCGACTTATTTAGTCGCCTACATCTTTTTTGAGAATAAATCTTTTCATAGTCGCCTACAAAATGTTTTTTATTGGCAAAATCCCACCTTAAATAAGATTGCTATGCTAATCTAATAATCAGGAGGAAATAGAAATGTTTGGATGTCAACAAAATCTCATTAGTCCCGATAATAATCTCAAAGCAATTCTAGAATTCCTGTGCAGTGAGTCATCAAAATTGACGAATTGCGGAATTTATTATGCTCGACAGATGTACTTCAAGACTGGTAAAATACCGACGAGGGCAGAGTTACACAAAGTGTTAGGCACGGAGAATCAAAATCTGCATTACAAGGCATTCTATTCGGACACGGCACAGCAGATTTTAACTACTGTCGCCGAGTCTTTTAAATCCTATATTGGACTTCTAGAAGGCATCAAAAAAGGGACGGTAACTCAAAGACCTAGATTACCTAATTATCGACAAGGTGGTCTAGCTTTGGTGACTTATACAGGTCGCTCCGTTCGACTTAAAGACGGACTTTTGAGATTTCCGCTGGGTACTAAAGTTAAAGCCTGGTTCGGATTGGATGCTTTTTATCTACCTTGGCCTACAAACTTAGACGACAAAGCAATCAGAGAATATCGAATCCTACCTAGAAACGGCTGCTTCTATTTGGAATTAGTCTACAAAACGGCAGATATCCAAGCAGATGTAGACCCATCTAAAGCTTTGATGATCGACCACGGAATGAACAACTGGCTAACTTGTGTTAGTAATATAGGAACTAGCTTGATCGTTGATGGGTTACATTTGAAGTCGCTCAATCAAGGATACAATAAGCGTGTTGCTTTTTTGATGTCAGGGAAGGCAAATGGTTATTGGTCAAAACGACTGGCGCGTTTGACAGAAAATCGCAATCGGACGATGCGAGATGCTATTAATAAAGCAGCTCGAAAAGTGATAAATCATTGCTTAAGCAACAATCTTGGTACTGTTATATTTGGTTGGAATGCTGGCATGAAGAATGCTATTAATCTTGGCTCTCAAACCAATCAGAATTTTGTGCAAATTCCGACGGGTAGACTCAAGAATAGAATTGCTAAACTGTGTGAAGAATACGGGATTAAGTTTGTAGAAACGGAAGAGTCGTATACTTCCAAGGCTTCATTTATTGACCTTGATTTGCTACCTAAATTCTGCGAAAAACTTTCGTGGGTGGCAACCTTGTGGTAAACGAGTTAAGCGCGGATTGTATCGTACTCTTGAAGGTTTGTTGATTAATGCAGACTGCAATGGGGCAGCGAATATTGGTCGAAAAGTAGCGGCAACCTTGGGGATAAGTCTCAAGGGAGTCAGTAGAGGTGCTTTGATAACGCCTTTGAAAGTCCCTTTGTGGTCTTAGTCAAGAATCCCCCTGATTCATCAGTGGGGAGTATCAAGCATTTTCCCTCCCTGAGGATGAATCCTTACCGCTTTCTAATGGTTGGAATGGATATTTGTTTATTCACCCGCAACAGGCAGTGCTTGTGGGTAATGGAGGTTTCAAAGGTGAACCAAATGAGTCGGGCATTGTAGAAATTGGTTATGAAATAGCTGCCGAATACTGGAATCGCGGATTGGCAACTGAGGCAGTACAGGGGCTAATTGACTATGCTTTCGATCGCGAGGAAGTGCGAGCAGTCAACGCTCATACTCTGGGTGAAGCTAATGCTTCCAATCGGGTACTACAGAAGGTGGGGATGCGGTTTGTGTCCGATGTTGTTCATTCTCAATTAGGTACAATCTGGCTCTGGCAGATCGATCGAGATTCTGCCAATCGTTGATGGAATTGATGAGGATTTTTGTAGCAAGGTCAACAGGTGCGATCGATCGCCCGCAATGACTCGCCAGTTGTTTCGAGCATCCGCTTTAACACTCGCTGCATCACCTGTGCTTCATCATCATGTAGAATATGCTGGATCTGTCAAATAAATTAACCACAATTATTGTAGAGACGGGTTCGCGGGCGATCGCAAATATCAGCAATAACACCCGCAAACCGGATTTGATTGGGAACTTTCTAAGCTCGCAAATCGCCTAAAGCTTTCAAGGCAAATTGTGGCAAAGCCAACATCCTGCGCCAGCGCCAAGGTTCTTGATAAAGCCGGTACAACCATTCTAAATGATTGTCGCAAAACCACGCCGGTGCGCGGTCTTTTGTTCCAGCCCAAATATCAAAACTGCCGCCAACTCCCACCCAAATTGACTGCGGACAAAGGTGGCGGTGTTCGGCAATCCAAAACTCTTGGCGCGGCACTCCTAAGCCGACAAAAATAATTTTTGGCTGTATTTGTTTGAGGCTTTCACAGAATTCTGTTTCTTCCTCAGCAGAAAGATAGCCGTGTTGAGCAGAAATAGACAATCGATTAACTTTTTGCTGCCAACTTTCCGCCGCCTTCGCCGTGACTCCGGGTGCACCTCCAAAGAAAAATATTGGTTCGGAATTCGGCAATTTTCCGGCCTGTTGCAGCAGCGATTCTGCTAGTTCAATCCCCGGAAACCGCTGTGCCGATTTGCCGCGCATTCGCAAATACAGCACTACTCCAGAACCGTCGGGTATCACGAGCTCGGCAGAGCGAATTACATCGGCTAAAGCCGGGTTTTGTTCGGCTTGCATTGCCATTTCAGCATTCAGCGTCACGACGTGAGTCCCTAACCCTTGATGCAGGCGCTCTATCAGCCAACCTGCATAATCGTCTAATATGTGAACTGGTAGTCCCAGGACTGAGAATTGCGGGCGCGATCGATCCATATTTCTTTACTTTGAGATTCCTACATACCTAGTTGTTTAAATTAGCTTAGTTTGGCGATCGCCGCACTTGCCACTTCTGGACGCCAAAAATCCGGTTGGTGCCGAAAATAGGGGAAAATTAAGGGTGAGAGCTTTTCTCTGAGTGCGATCGCACTTTTGCTTGCTGGTATAGCGGTTCTCTCGCTTGCTGTGAGGTACCCGCCAGTTAATTACCAATGCCCCAAATGCCCAATCTAAAATATAAAATCTAAAATCTAAAATTTCCACCTGTGCGATCGCCCGTTAGCGTTCAATTTTCTTAACAGAGCCGTCAGCGTACCATTCCATCGGCACGAGTTCAATTTTACCATTAATTTTCACTGTAGAGTAGACAATCTTTACGAAAGCAACGCTGTTGTTATTGTTGTTGCGGCTAGACATGGCAAATACCTTGTTATGTTTGTAGAACTTGAGAAATGATAGAAACTCTGATATATTTAAAAGTCTATTCACCGCAATTCGGCTCGCATCAGGAAAACTAAGGAAAACGAAATGGCGATCGCAACAACCCAGCGGCAAACCCGGTTAGATTATTACTACCAGCAAATCAAAAACGTCATCCTCAAACGCCAGAACCCAATAACCGGTTTGCTGCCGGCGAGTACGGCTGTTAACGCCCACGGCGACTACACCGATGCCTGGGTGCGCGATAACGTGTACAGCATTTTGGCAGTGTGGGGTTTGGGTTTAGCTTACCGCAAAATTGATGGCGATCGCGGCAGAACATTTGAACTCGAACACAGCACAGTCAAACTAATGCGCGGCTTGATGTTTGCGATGATGCAGCAAGCAAACAAAGTCGAACGTTTTAAAAATACTCAATTGCCCCTAGATGCCCTGCACGCCAAATACAATACTCAAACCGGAAACATTGTTGTCGGCGATGACGAGTGGGGACATTTGCAGTTAGATGCTACCTCTATCTTTTTGTTAATTCTTGCTCAAATGACGGCTTCGGGATTGCATATAGTTTTTACAATCGATGAAGTCAATTTCGTCCAAAATTTAGTTTACTACATTGGCAGAGCTTACCGCACTCCCGATTACGGAATTTGGGAAAGAGGTCATAAAATTAATCGCGGCAATGCCGAATTAAATGCCAGTTCTGTTGGCATGGCAAAAGCAGCGCTGGAAGCAATCAATGGATTGGATTTGTTTGGAGTTAACGGTTCTCAAGCATCGGTAATTCACGTTTTGCCGGATGAAATTGCCAGAAGCCGCATCACTTTAGAATCGCTTTTGCCTCGCGAATCTAGTTCAAAAGAAGTAGATGCTGCTTTATTGAGCGTGATTAGTTTTCCTGCTTTTGCTGTGGAAGACAAAGAATTAGTAGCACGGACTCGCAATAAAATTATTGACAAATTACAGGGAAATTACGGCTGCAAGCGGTTTCTGCGGGACGGACACCAAACAGTTTTAGAAGATGCCGATCGCCTGCATTACGAACCGACAGAATTAAAGCAGTTCGATAGTATAGAATGCGAGTGGCCGCTATTTTTCACTTATCTGCTCTTGGACGGCATATTTGAGGGAAACCAAGCCCAAGTCGAAGAGTACCAGGAGCGTTTGGCATCTCTGGCAGTCGATCGCGCTGGTTTACCTTTACTACCAGAATTGTACTATGTCCCTGCCGTAAATATAGAAGCCGAAAAATTAAATCCCCGCAGCCAGCAGCGCTTACCCAATGAAAATGTTCCCCTAGTTTGGGCGCAAAGTTTGTATTTTCTCGGTCAATTGCTGAACGAGAAATTAATTGCAGTGGGGGATATCGACCCGCTAGGAAGGCATCTGTCAGTCGGCCAGCAAAGAGAACCTTTAGTGCAAATTGCCCTGTTAGCTGAAGACGAAGATTTGCAAGCAGAATTAGCCGCTAACGGCATAGCAGCCCAAACGCCCAAGCAGGTAGCACCAATTCAAGTCCGCCAAACTAAGGAATTATCCGCTATTTACGCGGAGATTGGACGCAACGATCCGCTAGGCTTAACCGGGCGCCCCGTGCGCCGTTTGCGGAGTTTGACGACTTCCCGGGTGTTCAAAATTCGCGGAGAGGCGATCGTATTTCTCCCCTCATTTTTGGACAGAGAAGAATTTTACCTAACCCTAGACTACCATTTTCTAGTATCTAAAATCCAAAGTGAAATCGCTCACATTCACCGCCACTGGTATCAGTTAGGACGCCCCACAGTAACGCTGATGTTAACTCATGCGATGCTGGAAACCGGCCGGGAAGCATTGTTAGACTTGATGAAAGAACTCCGGGACGGACACTGCAAAAACACGCCAGTTAAACTCGGGAATCTCAACCAGTTAATGCTGACTGCGGGTACGGAAAGAATTGATTTCATGCACGATTTTGAATTCACCGAATCTCCGGTAACAGGTGCAATAGAAACCCGCAGCTATCTCGGTTACAATCCCGAAAAAACTTGGCCTTTGGGTCACACGCAAGAATTCAAACTAGAGTGCGAAACTAATACTAAATTGCTGCTCGCTAGCCTGCGCGGTTCAGAGAACTTGTACGAACAAATAGAGCTGCTGCACACATTGATTCGACTAAAAGGACTAAATTTCGATACAGGATTTGGAGGCGCCGAAGCAACAGTAAAAGTTGTGGATTTGCTCAACGAAGTTTATACAAAAGCTGGAGAAAGTTCGCAGTCAAAAATCCAATGGGCAGTCATCCGCCATGCTGCTGGATTGCTGGACAAGGTTGATATCAGCTTGTCGGATGCGGTGACAGACATTTTGGTCAGGCAAAAACAAATTGCTGTGGGGAAAGCCTACAGCGAAGATTCGGTGATTTCGCGGCCTGGTTCTTACATGGAAGTGATGGACAAAATCCGCCAATTCTGCGGAGAAGATGTTCGCGATCGAGTTCTCACCCAAGAAGTTATTATCTATCTCAGCGTCCTAATTAAAGCCGAACCGCAGTTATTTAAAGGTCTGCTGACACTGAGAGTTAGCTACTTTATTTTGTTGTTAACCAGCGAATTAGCCCGCGAATTGGGAGTTACGCAAAACGAAGCTTACGAACATTTAATGCAGCTAAGTCCCTTTGAAATCAAAAATCGCCTGCGCCAAGTTTTGACAGAATACGAGGAAATGAATCAAATCCTCAAAGAGCAAGAATCCCTGCGCGTCAAACAGCCGGAAAAAGATATTGAATGGGTAGTCGCGCCTGTTTTTGAAGAACCACAAATGCCTGCGGGAGGATGGCGTCGCAAGCGGCAAATGGAAGGTGCAGTCAATCGCGTACCGAAAGATTTTTATCCGAGTGTTTGGGGATTACTGCGGCACTGTAAAGGCTTGATTATTGGCGACAAATTAGAGCGCCGAAATCGGTTAGATAGCGATGTTATTTTATCGGAAATGACGCCGGGTGAAAAGAATTTTGCGCTGCAAATCGAGCATTTGCTGAACAAGATTGTGGCACCGGAATATCGACAAGTAAATATTGAGGCGCTGATGGAGTTGGCTGCGATCGCCCAGCGGAATCCAGAATTGAAAGTAGAAGAATACATTGTTTTAGATGTATTAGTCGGTCACGCGGTGCGGCTGAATTGGCAAGGAAAACACCCGGAAAGAGCGGACAGGTATGATGAAGATAAGGCGGCGGCGTGGCAAGGTTTTTACAATACTTCGCCCTACGTTTGTGCGAGTCACGTCCTCGATGCTTTCCGATTCTTGACGACGTTTGGATAGGTAGTAGGGTGTTGTGAATTTAAATTGCATATTCGGGGTGGTGCTGCGAAGCCCACCCCACTAATTGTTTGATTGTTTTTTGGGACGCAGTTACTACCCCTAAACTACAAAACTCCTTTAGAGCTCGGAATCCGACTGGCGCGCCGAGGATCGATCGCCACCGCCATCCGCAGAGCCCGCGCAAATGCCTTAAACGCGGCTTCGACAATGTGATGAGAATTCCCGCCCTGCAACTGTCTGACGTGCAGTGTCATTTGAGTGTGGTTCACCACCGCAGCAAAAAACTCTCTCACTAACTCGGTGTCGTAACTACCGATGCGCTGGGTGGGAATTTCCAAGTTGTAACTTAAATGAGGCCTTCCCGAAAAATCTAGCACTACTTCAATTAATGCTTCATCCAGCGGGGCGATGAAGTGTCCGAAACGAGAAATGCCCGATCGATCTCCGACAGCTTTTGCTAGGGTTTGACCTAAGGTAATGCCCACATCTTCGTTCGTGTGATGGTCGTCGATCGCCAAATCGCCGATCGCCTGCACGTCCAAATCAATCAATCCGTGAGAAGAAATCTGCTGCAACATATGGTCTAAAAACGGAATTCCTGTAGACGCCTTGCAAGTTCCCGAACCGTCGAGATTGAGGCTGACAGTGACATCCGTTTCGAGTGTTGTGCGCTTCACCAAGGCGGCCCTGGCGATCGTGTTACTAGAAATTGGAGGAGGTACAGGCGGGCGATCGATTATTTCCATAATTCGCAATTGGTCATTCATTAGAATTAATTAGTAATTTGGGATTAACACTTTTGTAGCGAACAAAAGACAGTTATTGACAGTTGACTGTTTGCAAATCTTGCTGTCAACTGTCTAAAAACTTCGCTGTCAACTGTCAACTGTCAACTGTCAACTGTTTAAAAGCTGTTACATTCCCATGATTTCGTAACCGGCATCGACATACAAAACTTGACCCGTAATCCCGCTAGATAGATTGCTGCACAGAAAAGCCGCAGCATTTCCCACTTCCTGCTGAGTTACCGTCCGCCGCAGCGGTGCCACTTCCTCAACGTGGTGGATCATGTCCAGAATGCCGCCAACTGCTGACGAAGCCAAAGTCCGAATCGGGCCCGAAGAAATGGCATTTACCCGAATATTTAACGGACCGAGTTCCGCCGCCAGATACCGAACATTCATTTCCAAAGCAGCCTTAGCAATTCCCATGACATTATAATTAGGAACTACCCGCACACCGCCCAAATAAGTTAGCGTGATAATACTGCCGCCTTCGGCCATCAGCGGTTTAGCAGCAGCACAAAGCCGCACCAGCGAGTAAGCGCTAATATCCAAAGCATTGGAGAAGCCTTGACGCGAGGTGTTGCTGAAATCTCCGGAAAGTTCGTCTTTGCCGGCAAAAGCCAGACAGTGAACTAGGACATCTAACTTGCCCCACTTGTCGGCGATGGTTTTAAAAGTAGACTCGATTTCGCTTTCGTCTTGGACATTGCAGGGCAGATACAGACTGGGATTGAGCGGTTCCACGAGTTCAGCGACTTTGCGCTCGTGCTTGCCTTTTTCGTCCTTCAAATAAGTTATGCCGAGATTAGCCCCAGCTTTGTGGAGCTGCTGGGCGATGCCCCAGGCGATCGAGCGATTGTTGGCAATGCCCGTAACAAGAGCATTTTTTCCGGTCAAATCTATCATCTGTATTTTTTTAAGAAGCAACTAGCACCGTTCTCATTGGCTGTATGCGACAACCCCGCCAGTTTAGACACAACCGATTCAGATTTAACTGATTCAGACACAATTGAGACACAATTGATATTAATTTTGCTGTGGAGCTAGATGGGGCGGAATTGAAAAAGTTAAGAGAAGGGCTAGATTTAATCATACAGCGTGTGCTTACCTTAACATTAGATGACAGTAACAGAATCCCTAGAGATTGGAGGTTGGGCAGTATATTTACTCAATAAGGTTAATCGACAAGTTACAAAGTATTGATTAGTACAAAGGATCTCGTCGTGACACATGATAGACCGCTAGCAGCCGTGTTCCGCCAAATCAGCGGCGGGGCGTTTCCGCCCATTGTCGAAAACTTTGAACGGGGCAAGACAATTTTTTTCCCTGGAGATCCGGCTGAGCGCGTCTACGTTCTCATTAAAGGCGCTGTGAAGCTCTCCAGGGTGTACGAAGCAGGGGAAGAAATTACAGTCGCCCTCCTGCGCGAAAACAGCGTATTTGGGGTGCTGTCTCTGATTACGGGACACAGATCGGATAGGTTTTACCACGCGGTAGCCTTTACACCGGTGGAATTGATCTCGCTGCCGATCGAACAAGTCGAGAAAGCGCTCAAGGAAGACCCGGAATTGTCGATGGTGATGCTCCGGGGACTCTCTTCTCGGATTTTGCAAACCGAGATGATGATCGAAACGCTGGCACACCGAGATATGGGTTCGAGACTCGTCAGCTTTTTGCTGATTCTATGCCGGGATTTTGGGGTGCCGAGTACGGATGGGATTACGATTGATTTGAAGCTGTCCCATCAGGCGATCGCCGAGGCGATCGGCTCGACGCGGGTAACTGTGACTCGTTTGCTGGGGGATCTCAGACAAGAAACAATGATCTCGATCCACAAGAAAAAGATCACAGTTCACAATCCGGTGGCCTTAAGCCAGCAATTCACTTGATGCCGAGAAATTATACGATTTTGGATTTTGGATTCTTTCTTCAATCCAAAATCCACAATCTAAAATAAGAAATCGGAATGACTGCTGGATACATCTTAATATTTGTAATGTTAGTGTTGGGCGGCGTGATCGCTACTGTTAGCGATCGCCTTGGGACGAAAGTCGGCAAGGCCAGATTGAGTTTGTTCAAACTGCGCCCCCGCGATACCGCTGTTGTAGTGACAGTGATGGCCGGCAGCATCCTGTCAGCCATTACTCTGGGCATTTTATTTGCTACCAGCAAGCCGCTGCGAACCGGAGTTTTTAGCATAGACGAGATTCAAAAAAGACTCAACAACGCCCGCAGAGAAATCAAACAAGCCACTCAAGAGAAAAATCGAGTTGAAACTGAATTAGCTCAAGCTTTGGCGGCTCAATCCCAAGCTAAAGCCAATTTAGAGCAAATTAATCAATCGCTCCAAGCAGCTAATGCCGAGCAAGCTAAGACGCAAACAAAATTAAATTCGCTGCGGGCCCAACTTAACAGCGTGCAAGCAGCCAAGTCTAAAACTGAACAGCAGTTAAGTCAGGTAGAAGCGGCTAAATCGCAAACGGAAGAACAGCTTGCTACTGTGGAAGCGGCTAAATCTCAGACAGAAGAACAATTGAAATTGGTGGAAACGGCGCGATCGACTACCAGAGTTCAGCTCGATCGCACTGAGAATCAATTGAAGACTGTTTCAGGGCAAAAAACGACTTTGAGCTCGGAAATCGCCCAACTGCAAGCGGAACGCCAACAGTTAATCGAGCAGCGAGAGCAGGTTAAAACTCAAATTGCTCAGCGGGACAAGGAAATTGCCCAGCGAGAGGCAGAAATTACAAAACGAAATGTGGCAATTGTCGATCGCAACAAGCTAATTGCTGAGCGAGACAAGGAAATTGCCCAGCGTGCGGAAAATCTCGCCCAGCGCGATCGCATAATTGTCGAGAGGGACAAGGTAATTGCCGAGAGGGAAGCACTTTTAGAAACCCTGGGACAGCAACAAGCTCAACTCGAACAGCAACAAACTTTATTGCAGCAGCAAATGCAAGTTTTGGAACGCGATTTTCAAGCCATCCGCGAGGGAACAGTTGCGATCAGGCGCGGTCAAATTTTAGCTGCTGGTGTTGTTAGCATCAAAGAAGCGGGTACGGAAAGCCGCGCGATCGATCGACTGTTGCAAGAAGCAAATAAAACCACCGTCGAACTGATGCAGCCGGAAAATAATAAGGTTAGAGAGCAGGTTATTCAAATTACTAAAGCGGAAATCGATCAATTAATCAGTCAGATCAAAGACGGTAAAGACTACGTGGTGCGGATTGTAGCCGGCGCTAATTACCTGCGACAAGAAAAGGTAATTAAGGTATTTGCAGAAGCCGAAATCAATCGAGTGGTGTTCCGGGCTGGAGATGTGATTGCAGGGGTTGCTGTCGATCCGGTAACTTTACCTGACGAACAGGTGCGACAACAGTTGCAGCAATTGATCGAAGCTTGTCAATTTCGCGCTCGGTTAATTGGTGTTGTCGGCGGTAGAGTCCAAGTTGCGGACAATCGGATTGAAACTTTGGGCGGTTTTGTCGATCGACTGCAACAATACGATAAACCGCTGGAAGTTCGGGCGATCGCCGCGGATGTCACTTACATCGCCGGGCCGCTGAAAATAGATTTAGTTGCTCTGTCAAACGGAGTCGTGGTTTTCCGCACCGGACAACAAGATCCAGGTAGGGGAGATTTGAAACTTAGATAAGAAGTGCGATCGATCTATCGAATTTGATGAAATATTTTGGGCGATCGAACCGCAATTTTGCTTGACATTTTCGCGCCATTGACATATCATTAAATCATGGGAATCCGTGTCGCCATATATATAGCAATCGTAGGGTATGTCGCCACCAAAAATCTGGAAGCACCACCAACAATCTCACAGCGACGCACCGCACCCAATTAGTAGGGTGTGTCGCCACCAAAAATCTGGAAGCACCACCAATAATCTCACAGCGACGCACCGCACCGCTAAGAGAGCAAAGTAGAAAAACTAAGAATCGAACCCTGAGATATTGGCATCACAAAACAAAATTTTGCTCAATTAAAATGCAGGAGTTCAGGCGTAATGTCAGAAAATCAAAATGAACCCAGAGAATACGATGCCGTCCGTGGCGGTCAAAATTCAATTCCTGTCAATGCTGCGGTACTCGGAGGCATAGCCGGTGTTAAAAGCCGATTAGCCTCACCCATTGTCTCCGTTAGAATCGCCGCACTCTCCGAAGCACTCAAATATGGAGAAGCCGGATTAGATTTGATAATTCAAGCATTGCACGATGAATCAATGCAGGTGCAATTAGCTGCCTATTTACTGCTGAAAGCTCGATCGGACTTAAAGATTAAACCTCAATTTCAAAACTATCTCTCTATATTTGATGTAATCACAGTCGATGCGTCTGGAAAAGAAAACAGTCGGAGAAAGTCATGGACTCATTACTTCAGAGAAGACTTAGGTAATGGAGTTGTACTAGAAATGGTTTACATTCCTGGCGGCACATTTATGATGGGTTCGCCAGCAACAGAATCAGCTAGGCTCGATAACGAACGTCCGCAGCATCAAGTAACAGTACCGACTTTTTATGTAGGAAAATACCCCATCACCCAAGCACAGTGGCAAGCAGTGATGGGAAATATTCCATCGTTCTTTAGGGGTGAAAAAAGTCCTGTAGAAAGTGTAAACTGGCATGATGCTGTAGAATTCTGCCGGAAACTTTCTGAAAAAACAGGCAAGATTTATCGCTTACTTTCGGAATCTGAATGGGAATATGCTTGTCGCGCCGGAACTACAACACCTTTCTATTTTGGCGAGACAATTACCACAGATTTAGCTAATTATGATGGGAATTATCCCTTTGGTGGTGAACCGAAGGGACTTAATCGCGCACACACAATGGATGTGGGGAGTTTTCCTCCGAATCCCTTTGGACTTTATGATATGCACGGTGAGGTTTGGGAATGGTGCAGCGATAAGTGGCCCAGTAACGATGACGGCGCACCGACTGACGGAAGTTCTTCGGAAACTGGAACAAGTGATTACCGGGTGCTGCGTGGGGGTTCGTGTTGGTACCGTGCGGTCCATTGCCGTGCTGCAAGCCGCTACTTCCGCTCTGCGGGCAACTCGTACTTGGACGGGGGTTTTCGTGTTGCGGTTGCTTTGGCTGTCCCTTCCTCCCCGTCTTCCCTGTGAGGACTCTTCTCTACTCTTTAGATAGTAGGGTGCGTCGCCATCTACAATTTGCAAATCACATCGACAATCTCACAGCGACGCACGGCCCGCACAAGGGCGAGAGCAACCGAGTTTTTGCGCGGGGTGAAAGAAACCGGGTTTTTTCGATAAATCAAAACTGGGAAGCAAATATTGTGGCAAAAACCCGGTTTCTGATTGTTGCGGGGGTGAAAGAAACCGGGTTTTTTAGATAAATTAAAACTGGGAAGCAAATATTGTGGCAAAAACCCGGTTTCTGATTGTTGCGGGGGGTCAAAGAAACCGGGTTTTTTCGATAAATTAAAACTGGGAAGCAAATATTGTGGCAAAAACCCGGTTTCTGATTTTAGGCATTATATGGCCGCACGGATTACCATGATGATATAATATGTCAATCCTGCCAAAAAGTCAAGTAAAATAAGTGCGATCGCCCGCAAAGATTTAGAGACATTCAGAAATGCAAGTATCAGATTAGATATAGGTTGGCGATGGGTTTCCTCGACTACAACAGCGCAACTACAAACTTAATAACACAGGACTCATAAATATGATTTTAGGTTTCGATCCGGGGAAAGACAAGTGCGGCATCGCCGTGATGGGTAGAGATAAGAACATCTGCTACCATCAAGTAGTGCTGTCCGACGAAGCAATATCTACCATTCAATCACTGTGCAAACAGTTTCCCATTGAGTTATTAGTCATGGGAGACCAAACAACTTCCAAAAGTTGGAAACAAAAACTGACGCAGAGTTTGTCGCCCTTTATAAAAATTGTGCAGATTGACGAGAGGTTCAGCAGTCTAGAAGCGAAGGATCGTTACTGGGAAATGTACCCTGCGACGGGACTTTCTCGCTTGATTCCCCAGGGAATGCGGACTCCGCCGCGGCCTGTAGATGATATTGTGGCGATCGTCCTAATTGAAAGATATTTAAACAAGCAGTTGACATTTGACAGTTGACAGCGAGGTTTTTAAGCAAGTTCTAAAAACTTTGGGTTTAGTGCGAAATCCTATTTTTTACTGAATAAGTGAAATCTAGCTAAGTCTGTTGAACCATCCAAACCAAGAATCCTAAAATGGTTTCCACGGGAAGCAGCGGATAATCGGTAAGATCGATCGCCACAGTTGTTCCTGAAAGCTTGAGAAAACGCCATTGAGTGCCGCTGCTGATACAACCGTAGATAGTTGCGATCGGGTGTTCTGCTGCTTCGTTAAAGCGCTGTGCTGCTACCATTTCAGCAATACATTGACCGATCCCTTCGTTCAAATCGGCTTTTTTTGCTTCCACAACTACGATCGCGGGCGCTTCTACGGTAAGCTGTTCGGGCGATCGGCTAATTAAAAAATCGACGTATCCGGTGAGATCGCAACTGGGGTCAACATTGAATTCCCGTCCCGAAAATAAACTGATTTGGCGGTTCATCAAGCGCCGGACTTCTTGCAAAACTGGGTAGACAAGGGCTTCCGATCTCGCTTTTTCTGAACCAACTGCGATCGTCCAAGGCAAATCTTCTAATTCGCTAGTCAATCTCGGACTGGGATTAATTGATTCCACCTCAGGAAAAAACCTAGTTCCCTCCACGATAGTTAACTGAAAGTCTTTTTTAGCTTTAGTAATTGTGAATTGACTGTAAGGCATAATGTGCGATCGCTCTTTATGAAATTGAAAATGCTATAGACAAGATACGCAAGGCGCACTCTGACTTTTTACTATCGATCGCCCATTTCCTGCAACCAACTCACCAAATCTTCCGCGCTATTAAAATCAAGCACAGCTTCTGTCAAACTATCGATTCTATCGCTAGATAACTGTGCAATTCTAGATTTAATTGACTCATCCAAAGTTTCCAGCTTTCGTTCCAGCAAACGAATCACAGTATTAATTTGACCCCGCTGAGCTCCGGTTTCTAAGGCTTCTTCTATAGACCTTTGCTGATCTTGCAGATAAAAGACCTGTGCTTCCAGTTGATCTAATTCTTTGCGGCTGAGGTTCACGGTATTAGCAATACCAAAAGCTTGCTGAATCGGTGCAGTTGTTTCCAGCGATTCTGGAACCATTTCCAAATTCGGTGCTTCTCTGATAAAATAAATCCACTTGTCAGCTAGAGATTCTAACTCATCAACAGACTTATTAAATTTTGGTAACTCCACAAAAATTAGCGTCATTGTCGGACAGATATAATCAAAATGTTCTTCCTCTTCTTTAAAAGAAAAACGCGAAATAATTTTATTGGTGTTTTCAAACAAAATAAAATCCGTAATTGTGATGGCAATTACTGGGTCTAAACTGAAGTAGCCCTTGCCCCGCGTGAGTTGATTTCCGTAAGCTTTCGCTGCATTGTAGGCAATCCGTTTTTCAAAGGCTTTAACATTCAAAACTTGCATTTCGATAATCACGATCGTCCCGTTATCTAGGGTTGCTTTGACATCTAAATACGAGTCTTTCAATCCCACAACTTCTCCGGCTTGATACGGATCGATCATTTGTAAATCTTGAATTGTGGGATTGCCTTGATAAATCAGACCGTTGAGAAAGCTAATCAGAATAGGTTTACTTTCTGCGGAAGCAAATATTCTTTTAAATGCAAAATCCGTTCTGGGGTCGATAAAAGTCATGATGTTTATCTCCTATTTATGATTCTGTTTTCCAAGTGTTGACAATGTGAAAAAATTAGGTTCGTAGTAAGGACTTTAGTCCGGTTTGTTTTAATTTCGGAAGGACTGAAGTCCTCACTACGAACCTTCTTGAAGGACTAAAGTCCTCACTACGAACCTTTTTGTCGTAAAGACTTTAGTCCGGCTTATCTTAATTTGGAAGGACTGAAGTCCTCACTACAAACCAGGAAATCAACGAACAGCAGTTAACTGTTTGTCTTTGATTTCAACAGGTGCAGTCAAAGCTGCTTCCAAATCCGCACAGCCGAGTTTTTCCTCCAAAATCGCCATCACTTCGCGGCCGAAATCATTGGAATTTCGCTGCCAAGCTTCTAAACAAATTTGTCCGAAAAACGAGCCCAAAGGTTCGGGATTCCACAGCAGTTTGCGCGCTGTCCAAGGCATCAAACTCATCGGATCGTAACCGGGTTGCAGAATATCTTTTTTGAAGGCGTATTCTTCTAAAATTGTGTGCGGCTGCAACCCGATAAAGAAAATCGCTGGTTCTACTTTATCGACTCCGAAAATTCGCTCTAATTCTCGGTGGTAAGCAATAGTTTGGCGGATGGTTTCAAGAGTTTCGTCAATGACGTTGAATGAATAATTTACCGAAACCACATCGTTGTAACCGGCGGCTTTTAAATCGCGGCAATTTTCCAAAACTACGCGCAAGTTGTAGCCCATCCGCATTTTGCGAACCAGTTCCTGGGAACCGCTGGTGATGCCGATTTCAAAGTAATTCATTCCCGTTTTTACCATCAAATCGCACAATTCGGGTGTGAGATTGTCCGCACGGATGTAAGCAGCCCAGTGGATGTCACTCATGCCGTCGGCGATGATTTTTTGCAATAATTCGATCGCATCATCGATGAATTTGCGCGCCGGGATAAATTGAGCGTCGGTAAACCAGAAATTGCGGATACCTCGATCGTACAATTGGCGCATCTCCGCCACCACCTCATCCGCCGGATTGATCCGCACTTGCTTCCCTTCAATCACCGTATAGATGCAGTAACAGCAATTGTGAGGACAGCCGCGCTTGGTTTGGACTCCGAGGTAGAAGTCCATATCCTGTAGATAATAGGAAAATTCTGGCCAAATGCTCTCGATGTAGTTATAGTTGCAAGCAGTTTTCTCGATGTTGGCTGGCTTTTCGTGAATTAGTCGATCGCGCGGTACAGTTTCTCCTACTACATAACACCTTTCCTGTGCCAAATCTTCGCCTTTAATCAACTTCTCCAGCAAAGCCTCGCCTTCGCCCACCGAAACCACAGTCCCGGCCGGCAAGCTGCGGCCCAACTGCTCGTAAAACACGCTCACAGCACCGCCACCGACGACTGCACGAGCGCCTGGATGGTATTTCCGGGCCCGCTTCAATCCGCGCTTAAGCAGTCCCAGATTGCGCCAGAGTTCGGTGTAGTAGGACGTGGCCAAACGCAATCCTCCGAGAGCTCCCCGGAACTTGGTTAGGGGATTTTTGGCGTAGTAAAACTCGAAGGCATTTTGCAGCGGATTTCCGCCTCTACCGCCCACGGGCGCGTAAATTTGAATGTCCCGCCAAGAGAAAACTAACAGCGTTGGCCTAAACTCATCTACGATCGCATCCAAACCTTTAGCGTAGTCGAGGGGCGGCACTGCGCCTAAGTCGAAAATCCGCTGTTGGACATCGGGAAACAGCTTGTGCACGTGATCCGAAAGGTACACAACTCCGATCGGGAAAATGGGATTGCAAGGGAGGCGAACGTACAAAACTCGGTTTTCTCGGCTTTCCATGATTGCCATATCCTAATGTGGAACTTTTTTAACTATGTTTATATTCTTTTAATATAACTTTACATTCAATCTAATTTTCGCAATTTAATATTAAATATTCTTAAATTTTGCTAAGAGGCTTAAGGGTGAGCTGGTGGGTGTCGATGGGCGATCGCAGCAGAAAAAAGTTAAATTTTAAGCAAATACAGCGTATATTGACCGAAAATCGCCGGAAAAAGTCAAAAATTTGGTATTTTTTTGGGTAAAGACAAGTATGAGGTGCGATCGGTCTCTCATCTGTTATTCAGTTGGTAGTCGGCTTTACAGTAGGCCGGGATCGCAAGATGTTAGCCTGAGAAGATAACTAAAACTTTTAGGCAAAGCCCCTCAGCATTTATGGCTCAAATTCTTGACCCAGTACCCTCAGACGCCGACAGCAAAATTCTCTGCTGCTACGTCAACGCCACGAGTCAAATTCAGATTGCTCGCATCTGCAACATTCCTAACTGGTATTTTGAACGAGTGGTGTTTCCCGGACAGCGTTTAGTCTTTGAAGCGATGCGGGCCGCAGCATTGGAAATTCACACCGGGATGATGGCCAGTGCAATTTTGTCGGATAAAATTCCTTGCGATCGCTTGCAGATTAACGAAGGCCCTTATTCAAGCGTCAATCCTAGCAGATCCCGAGGCAAAGCTCAGGGCGATCGCACCATGATGGCCGGCCGCCCCAAATCCCGAGAAATCTCAGAACCTTTGACAGTACCCGCATTAACAGCCGTTGATTAATATAAGTTGTGAGTTTTGAGTTATAAATTGTCCGTTAATTGATAACTGGGCACTCAAGATTCCAACTCCTGCAAATCGGTAAAAACTCAACAGTTAAAAATCAAAGTTTCTGAATAGAATTTTAGCTCGAAAGTCAACAGTGCAAATATAGTCATGTTTTGCATATTTGCCTGAGTATTTGTAGGGTGCGGATCCATCAACAATCCCTCCCATTTAATCGACTTTTCGAGTGGCGACGCACCTTATACCATTTCTTTCAAGTATTGGTACATAATTATTGAGTTTGTTTGCTCGACTATTCAAAAGTATAGGTGCGTCGCTATTAGACGAGCGATTTTTATTTGGGGATTTTTAATGGCGACGCACCCTACGGCTCAAAACTTCATGAATATAGCCGATACCCGTGCTGCATCAATGATTTGATTCGGGTTCTGCAACTGTCAACTGTCAACTGTCCACTGTCCACTGCTATAATTTCAGCCATGTCAGCAGAACCGATCGCACTTTCGCCATCTTCCCCCCCAGTATTTGAGCCGGCAGTATTCCGGCTTTCTCCCCTGATTAGAATCACGCTGTTGAGTTTGTACTTCGCCCTGAGTATTCCGTTACCGTTTCTGTCGGAAGTAACGAAAGCACCCGTTCCGCCCGCTGCACTCTGGGTGGCAATTGCGATCGGCGCAGCGGGCCTTTACGGCGTGCTCAGCGAACGGGTAATCCTCACCGAGGAGGGGATTGAAGTTACCTATCCGAACTGGTTTCCGCGCGTGTTTCGCAGGGGTTGGGATCTTCCTTGGACTGAGGTGAAGGCTCTTAAACCTCGATCGACCGGTCAAGGAGGTTTAGTGTACTATTTTTTGAGTCATGCGGGTGAAGGTTATTTGTTGCCGATGCGGGTGGCTGGATTTGGTAAATTAGTGCGTTTGGTGGAAGCGAAAACGGGTATTGATACTAGAGATGTTCGCCCTTTGTCTCAACCTTGGATGTATCTTATTTTACTTTTATGTACGCTGCTGCTGCTGTTGGTGGATGCGTGGACGATCGCAACTGCGATTAGTCTGAAAAGTTAAGAAATTCAAGTAATAATTGGTAATCGGCAATTGGTAATCGGTCAATCCTGGACGCAACCATCAAAGAAATAGGGGCAACCACGAGTGGATTGCCTCTATAAAACGCTATATGTTGGTGTGTTATATGGCGTCATGCACCCTGCATGACTCGATTATGGATCCTTTATTTCGAGCAGATCCCTAAACGCTAAAGAACGAGGAATTAGGCACATTGATCGTGTCTTGAATAACAGCAATCCGGTTTCCGTTTAACAGAATCTCCGTGTCAAATGCGCTGCCCCCCAGTTGAAGGTCACGATCCTTCCTTAGCGTGTACTGAGACAGACTGCCCTTAATCTGAATCTTGTCGCCCTCACCCGGTGCAAAACCTCGGATCAGCGCGAATTGGTTGGATGCAGTGTAGAAGGCAGTGGAGAAATTGCCAAGCACATAGGTATCTGCACCACCTCCACCAAGAAGATCGTCAACTTGAGAACCAGATTGATTGCCGAAGCCATTCAAGGTGTCATTGCCCAATCCCCCCGTTAGGAAATCTGAGCCCGCCTCACCATTCAAAACATCGTTGCCTTGGCCACCACTCAACACATCGTTGCCAGTACCACCGAAAAGTACGTCATTGCCACCATTACCCTGGACGTTATCATTTCCGTTTCCAGCAAAGATTGTGTCATTACCATCGCTCGGCAGGGCTGCACCACCGTTATCACCAAAGATGCGATCGTCTCCGTCAAGACCTTGAATGAAATCGTTTCCTCCAAATCCCCTGATTGTATCAGCTTGTAAAGTGCCGATTAGATTGTTGTTGCCGCTGTTACCTATAATTTCCATGTTGGGTTTCCTGTTTGTTGTTAATCCAGTGATGTGTAGACCCTAACAAGGCATCGTCTACGCATCGTCCACAGCAGCGTGAATCGATCGTGAATTGGTAAAATTTTCTGGCTTTACTGTTTTGGCTACTATGGAAAAGCTCAGCAATTTCATAACCGTAATTTTTTTGCTGAGGAATGAGAATTAAATAACTTACAAGCTTTATTATTCTTGTGGGATGGGCGTCCCGCCCGTTCTTTATGGACGGGCGGGACGCCCATCCCACTTTCATTGTGTAAATTATTTAATTTGCGATCCTGAGTACCCCTGTGGGTACTTTCTCTGCTCCTGAATCAATACATACGACTTTTTATGACTTTTTCTAGCTGGCATTGTCAGTGCATTGGTTTAACTTGGGTTTATCAGGTCAAACAAACCCGCTGATACTAATACTATTTCCCAAATTCATGCAACAGTAAAAACCTTAGATTGATTTGCTGAAATAAAGCCAAGGATGCAGATTGTAGCCAGAGTTTTTTGAAGTGGTATTTCAAGCGAAGATAACTGACTCAAAAGCACAATTTGATTTCTGGGAATTGACCAAAATCACACACTACTCACTCAATTAAGTTTTTGTAGGAGACACAATGTTATGACTCGATTAGCGTTAGCATTGCTCGGACAAATGCAAGTAATGGTGAACGGGCAGCCAATCCTGAATTTCCCCTATGAGAAAGTGCGGGCGCTGTTTGCTTATTTAGCGATCGAATCAAGCTATCCCCATCACCGCGATTCTCTGGCTGCGCTGTTGTGGTCAGATCGGTGCGAGTCAAACGCTCGCAGCAATCTTCGCAAAGCCTTATGCACGCTCCGCCATCTGCTAGGAGATTCGACGGTTCACTCACCGCTATTTCTCACCACGCGCAATACGATTCAGTTTAATCCTGCGGGCGAGCATACGTCTGATGTCGCTATATTAACTCAATTGCTTGATGGTCACAGCGAACATTCCTATGCCGGTGGTGAACTCGATCCAGAATGCGTGTCTGATTTAGAACAAGCAGTTGCTTTGTATCGGGGAGCGTTTCTCGATCGCATTCAACTTCCAGATAGCGAAGCTTTTGAAGCATGGGTGATGCTGAATCGCCAACGATTCCACGAATTTGTGGTCAACGCCTGTATGGCACTTGTCACACACTACGAACACCAGCATAACTATCAAAAAGCACAACATTACGTTCAACGGCAGCTTCAACTAGAACCCTGGAATGAATCAGCCCATCAATGTTTGATACGGATTTTGGCACAGTGCGGGCGGCGCACGGCTGCTTTGAAGCAGTACGATCGCTGCTGTCAGATTCTAGAACAAGAATTAGCCACCGAACCAGAACCCGCAACGATCGAGTTATGGGAAGCGATTCGATCGGGCATATTTCCTGACCGGGCGAGTGCAGATTTCGATCGGGTGAATCTACTATCCATCTCTGCGGTTTCTCAGCACTCGGTTCGAGAATCCTTAGCGGTAGTGGGACAGTGCGGACGGCAGACATGATATAACTAATAACTATTCGCAATTTCCACTGCTCCGAGCGCCTTGAGTGTTGATTTTTGAGCATCGGTTATACCCGTGACACCTGCAATATTCATGCCTTCATAAATCCTGGGCGATCGCATATTTCCAACAGATTCTGCCGTCTCCATTTCCCACAGATTAATAGCTCCATCGGCGCTGCCGCTGGCTATGGTCTTACCATCGGGAGAAATTGCGATCGCCCAAACTTCAGATGTATAGTTCTGGATGGTTTTAACACATTCCCCGGAGCACACATTCCACAACTTAATTGTTTTATCGTGACTGCCGCTGACCAAAATTCGCCCATCTAAACTAAACCGCACGCACCAAACTAAAGCTGCGTGACCTTGCAAGGTTTTCAGACATTCTCCAGACTCAACATCCCACAGTTTTACCGTTTTGTCGTCACCGCTACTTGCTAGAATCTTTCCATCTGGGCTAAAAGCAACCGAAAACAGCAAACTGGTATGACCTGAAAGGGTTTTGAAACATTCCCCAGAACGCACATCCCACAATCTCACCAGTCTATCATCGCTGCCACTGGCTAAAATTGTGCCATCTGGACTGAAAGCAACTGACCAAGCACGACAATTATCTGACAGAATTTGGCAGCATTCACCAGTCTGAACGTTCCACAATCGGAGAGTATGAGCATTATCGCTACTTGCCAATGTGCGACCGTCTGGACTGAAGCTAATGGCAAACACGACATTCGGAATGCTTGTACTCCCCTGCATTACCCGCAGCAATTGACCTGTAGCGACATCCCACAAGCGGATAATGCCACGATTACTGCTGCTAGCAAGCATTTGACCATCTGGACTGAAGGCAACCCACCAAACCCAATTTGTATGTCCTTGCAGTGTTTTGCTGCACTCACCAGATTGGACATCCCATAATTTGAGTGTTGTGTCATCGCTACCGCTGGCTAATAACTGTCCATCTGGACTAAAAGCAAGCGATTTAATCCCAGCGCTGTAGCCGTGCAGCGTCCTGAATGATTCTCCTGTTTCCCGATTCCAGAGCGTGACGGTGCAATCTAAGCTACCACTTGCTAGAGTATGACCTTGCGGGTGAAATGCGATCGACCAGATCCAACCGCAGTGTTTCTGCATAATTTTGAAACACAGTCCAGTCGCAACATCCCAGAGTCGAACCGTGCAATCATAACTGGCACTAGCGATCGCGCAACCATCGGGACTAAACGCGACTCCTGCAACAGGATCGGTATGTCCCCGCAAAATCTTTAAACATTGTCCTGTAGAAATCTCCCACAAGCGAACAGTACCATCCCAACTGCCACTGACCAGAGTTTGATTATCTGGACTAAAAGCAATCGACCGAATGATGTGTGTATGCCCTTGCAATGTGTTAATAATTTCCCCTGTTTCAAGCAGCCACAATTTTATAGTTTTGTCGTAACTACAAGTCGCCAAAAGTTTACCTTCGGGACTAAAAATCACCGATGTTACAAAATTGGTATGTCCCTGAAGCGTCTTTAAACATTCACCCGTTGCCACATCCCACAACTTAATTGTGCAGTCCCAACTACCACTAGCTAAGGTTCGACCGTCTGGACTAAATACAACAGAATCCGCCCATCCGGTATGCTCTCTTAATGTTTGAATACACTCACCAGTAGCCAAATCCCATAACTTGACGGTATGGTCAAAAGAGGCACTTGCTAAAGTTTGATTGTTCGGACTGAAAGCAACACGAGCAATCCAACTGGTGTGTCCTTCACAGGTGAGAAAATCTCGATAATCTTGGGTGCGGCAGACTCGAATCTTACCATCCGCATTGCCGACTGCCAAAAAATTACCATCGGAGCTAAAGGCAACAGATACAGCCCCATTTGAATTGCTGGTAAAAACGGATTTAGATAGATCGGAATTGGCAAAGTTCACTCGATGCAAGTTGGTACCAATCAGATAAGCTTGCCAGATACTCAAGTACGAGAAATCATAGTCGCTTAAATTTATTTTTAATTGAAGTAACAGGTTAATCAAATTGCCACCCGCATATCCCACTGAGTTAGGAAATTGCGATCGCATCCGAAACAAAACCTGATTTAGTTGATATTCGACCTCTTTATTAGAGCGGTATTCGCCGATTAGTCGTTCGGCAAACGGTGCTAAAATTAAGCGAGTTTGGCTTTCTCTGACGTAATCTTTAGCCTCGGCTTTAATCAGGGCGTGGGTTATGAATAAATCTAGATTCTGCGACTGAATTTCCCGCTCGAACCGCTCGATCAACTGTTCGGTAACGTACTCCATCACCACAGGTTGCAAGGTGAATTGTCCGGCATTTTTTTCGATCAGCGATCGCCCTCTTAGCGACAACAAAGCATCCAGCAGTTTAGATTGTGAAGGGAGGGAAACAAAATCCGCCCGTAACTCGGCAAGCGTTATCCATTCTCGATCGATCGCCAGCCAATACACGATCTGCTTTTCCAAGTCTGACAAACGACGAAATTGCCCGTCGAGCAGAATATTGATATCTCCAAACGCGATCGCTCCATGCTCCAAAAAGTTGGTAATATTGCCATCAAATAAATCTCGCACGGTTGTGGAGACAATTTTGAGCGCTAGGGGATTTCCGCAATAATGTTGAGTTAAATTTACCCAATCTGTTTCTGTTGTGGAAAAACACCCATTGGCTTGTAAAATATTTTGCACTTCCTCGGAACTTAAGCCTATTAAGGGTAAGGTTCGCACAGGTGAGTTTTCGCCTTCCAACGGCATCAAAGTTGTGGGTTTTTCCCGACTTGTTAATAGCAGACAACTGGAATGCCCTTCGCTTCCCACTCGTGTCAGAAGTTCCCCATATCCCTCGTAACCTTCTCGATATTGTTCTACTATACCTGTGGGAAAACTCTGGTTTGGCAGGCATCCTGCCTGTCTTTGTGCTTCTGGGCTGGATAAATTTGCGGGGGACTTTGCGCCATCATTACTGCCGAGAATTGCCTCAAGGTTATCCAGGATTAAAAGACAGCGTGAGGCACGTAAATATCCCATTAATTGAGAAATTTGAGCCGACAGCGATGTCGGGAGTGCAGTTTCTTGCTGCCCAGAAAGGATTTGAATCAAATTTAACAATACATCTTCAATTGGTGGCGCGTTGCGTAAGGATTGCCAGATCAGGAAGTCAAAGTTATTTTGAAGTGCGATCGCGAGTTTTGCAGCCAGTGACGTTTTGCCAATTCCACCCATTCCAATCAAGGCAACCAAACGGCAGGAGTCGCTCACAATCCATTGTTGCAGTCGCGCTAATTCCTGATTTCGGCCGTAGAATGCGGAGACATCAACGATTTCTCCCCAGTGGCGGTGTGTAGAAAATTCTTGTTGTTGAATTTGCTGTTGCAGTGGCTGTATTTTTTGTATCTCTGTGCTGGATGATTCTACGGATACCTGACGCGCTCGCCGCCCTATTACTGCTTGAAGATTGCTTTTAGTAACCTTTTCTCCAAGTGCTTGACTGAGTAGTTGCCATAACTTGTAACCCACATCTTTTATATAACTAGCATCATAGCCAGCGCTACCAGCAATATCTAAATAAGATAGCCCTTCCCAAGATTGGCGAAATACGATCTCTTGGATGTTGCTCAGAGAAGTTGGCGCGATCGCACTATCTAAAATTTTCAGTGCTTCTTCCACAGTCATGGCTTTACAGCACTCCTAAATTAGTCTTCTGATATCTTGCTTTTCTTATTTTACGTGAGATAAGTTTTCCAGCCCATCTCACAAGAAAAATTAACCTCTTGCAGGTAAGTATCTCGCCTGCCTAGTCTGTGGATGCAAAATCTGAGTCCTCTTACTTTAACAAGATTTTTCTATGTTTTTACAAAAATAGCGATCTCAACATTTATCGCCCGCCAGCGGACGAACAATGGTCATCGAACTTGCCAATCTTAATCGTACTGACTTTTTCAGACTATTTATTCCTGACTTTTTACGGCCTTTTCTTGTCGTCATATCAAAGCTGATTGCTTAACTTGGGTCTAGAGCGAAACAAAACTTGCATTGTACGCAGCAAGAGTCGCTCAATTGTCAATCATTCATTTGGATGATTTTCTTGAGTTTGTAACAAAAGAGAAACATTCAAACCTAAACAAATAAGGAGAAACAAAATCATGGCGATTATCGGAAACCCAACCCCTGGTAACGACTTAATTCTTGGTGATGCAGCGAATAACTTCATCGATGCCCTCGCAGGCGATGATACTGTCAATGGTAACGGTGGCGATGATTCCCTCCTCGGTGGATTGGGCAATGACCAACTTCTGGGTGCAGTTGGCAATGACACCCTGATCGGTGGAGGAGGCAATGACGTTCTCGTTGGGGATATTTTTGGAGGCACGGGCAATGACAGCCTCAATGGTGGTGCGGGCGACGATGTACTTAACGGAGGCTTAGGTGCAGATACTATCGCTGGCGGCCCCGGAAACGATACCTACAGTGTCGGCTCACTTAATGCCACCTTTATCGAGCAGGCTAATGAAGGCAATGACATCGTTAATTCTCCTATCAGCTTCACTCTACCAAACAACATCGAAAGATTGACTTTGGTGGGAACTGCTAACATCAACGGCACTGGCAATGCCCTTGGGAATAGCATTCTCGGTAATGCCGCTAATAACAGTTTGAGTGGCTTAGCAGGGGATGATACAATTAACGGTCTTGATGGCAATGATACTCTCAATGGTGGTGATGGCATTGACATTCTCAATGGTAACAATGGCGATGACATCCTCAACGGTGGTGCTGGTAATGATGTCATCAATGGTGGTGCTGGAATCGATCGAGTCAAGGTGAATGCTGTTGGAAGTAACATCGTGCTGACTAACACCAGCGTGACGGGTGAGGGGGTTGATAGCCTGAATGGAATTGAGAATGCTGAACTGTTTGTCTTCCAAAGTAACAATATTCCCGGCAACATTGATGCTTCAGCTTTTACCTTAGGATCTGTTACCCTCGATGGTGGAATTGGCAGTAACGTCCTCATTGGTGGCAGTGGCAATGACTTTTTGGATGGAGAAGGTGCCAATGACACTCTCACCGGTGGCAGCGGCGATGACACTCTCAATGGTGGATCTGGTAACGATTTGCTCACTGGCGGTGCTGGTGCCGATCGATTCCTTTACGAAACTGGTCGAGCATTTATTGCTTCCGATGTTGGCCTTGATACTGTCACTTCTTTCAGCGTTAGTTCCGACAAATTCGTTCTATCCAAAAAGACTTTCGATACTCTTATCACTGCTGCTGGTGGAACGTTACTCAGTTCGGAATTTGAAGTTGTAGATAGTTTCATCGAACAGTTTTCAAGCAATGCCAAAATTACTTACAATCGTGTAAGTGGCGATTTGTCTTTTAACCGCAACGGTTCTATCCTAGTTGGCGGAGATGCAGAGGGCGGTTTTATTGCGGATCTCAATCCTGGAAACGTAGCGGGTGGTGCTCCTCTGCTGAGTGCTTCAAATATTCGGATTGTGGCGTAGGGAAGTTGTATGGGATTGGAAAAAATGTAAATAAAAGAAACCCGGTTTTATTGCAAAACCGGGTTTTTGAGTCGGAAGAGTTTTAAACAGTGGACAATTGTCAATAGTCAATTGTCCACTATTAAATTAACCTGCTAACTCAATTCGATTTCCGACTGTTAGGCGATTCGTAGTAAACTCCAGAACCTGTATCGGAAACAAAGTGACAATCCCAGTAAGAGCGAATAAAGCTCTTCCAAATGGGATCGGTTGATTTGCGATAATAATCGCCCAACAGTGGCTTGATGGCTTCTGTGGCTTCCTTCAAGTGATAGTGCGGCATTGTCGAGAAGATGTGGTGGGCGACGTGGGTGCCGATGTCGTGATGGATGGAATTGATGATTCCGTAATCGCGATCGATCGTAGATAGCGCACCTTTGAGGAAATACCAGTCATCTCCGCGATACCAGGGAATATCGGCTTCTGTGTGGTGCAGGAATGTTACCAAATCCAGCCACATTACGAAGATTACGTAGGGAACTAGGTAGAACTTCAGTAAAAACAGCCAACCAAATTGATAGGTTAACGCACCCAAAAAGGCTACCATCAATACCAATGATGCGGAACTCGTCAATACGTCCGCTTTTTCGGATGGACGGAAAATCGGGCTACCGGGCATGAAGTGAGAACCTACCCGATCGGGCGATCGCCGAAACAGATAAATTGGATAAGCAAATAACATCAAATAAAAGCGTCCCAGCTTCTCGTACCAGGGCATTTGATTGTATTTGCTCTCCGACACTGGATACCAGCTTTCATCGTTGTCCAAGCTGCCTGTATTCGCGTGGTGGGTTCTGTGGCTGATCCGCCAACCGTGGAATGGTACGAGAATGGGTGCGTGGGAAAGGTGTCCGATCAGGTTGTTGAGCCATTTGCTCTTAGAAAATGAACCGTGCCCGCAGTCGTGGCCGACTACAAACAATGCCCAAAACATGGTTCCCTGCATGAACCAGAAGATTGGATAAAATAACCAGGAATCTAGGCTGTAGGCGATCGCGTATAAACCTGCGATAATTCCAAGATCCAAAAAGAAATAAGCTAGAGATCTCCAAGCCGAGGGTTCAAAACAATGGGCTGGAATGGCTGCTTTGACATCACCAAGAGTAAAAGGTAACTCTTTTGTACGAGAGGATGAGCTGGTATTGCTCGGCTGATTGAGAACAGTATCTAATTGCACGAAGTTTCCGATTTAAGCTGACTTGAGAAACCGCATTCCGCCTTTTAACTTTCACTTTCAGCCCGCAAGGAGCCATATTTTTTACTCTGCAAGGGTTTCTAAAGTTCTTTAGTTCCGCATGAATCGCCCGCCCGCGATTCTCAAGCAAGTTGGCTTGTAGAATATTTGTGTGGGGAGATTTAGCGCGATCGACCCTGTTATCTGAAAAAATCCTATGTGTCCGTTGTTGGTACGAAATGCGACTTCAATTTGAGATCGCACTTTCTGGAGAAACTATCTCCAGTTCGCAGGTAGCATACAACATTTCCAGCAGGTATTGTCAACGAGAGTGTAGGTTGAGCCGATCGATTTTAGATTGGCGATTTTAGATTCAAGGACAAATCTCAAATCCGAAATCTCAAATCGGAGTCTTGGGTTTCACATCAAGCTCTACCTCAATACGCTTGGGCTAACACTGTTTATTGCCCGGAGATCCCCCTCGCATCCCCCTTAAGAAGGGGGACTTTGAGAAGATTCTTGTCCCCCCTTTTTAACGGGGGTTAGGGGGGATCTGTCTTAAACCAAGCCTATTGAGTTCTACCCAACTGATCGCTCCCTACAGTTCACAAATTCTGCCAGAGTTGCTAGAGCTAAGTTAATTTAACATTTCTACACACACTCTGGCAATGACTTACCAGAAAATTTTTTTCAATCGACAAATCGCGGAAAGCGAGCTAAGTAGATGAGTATGAAAATACACAAGTATGTCCGAAGAGAGCGAAACGAAGTGAAGCGAAGCATAAGCCCTAGCCCTTTCAGGGCGGCTTCGCCAACGGGCAGGCACGCGGCTACGCAGGGGTTACGGTTGCTTTACGTTCTGTTACATGAACCGATTTATTTACACCCACCTACTTACCCAAAAACGGATAGAAGCGCTAAACAATCGTCGCGAATACAGCAGAGTTTTAGACTAAAGTTTTAGATATCAGATTCACTGTGCGAGCCGTGTGAATCTAAAATCTAAAATCTAAAATCTAAAATCTAAAATCTACTGACTGGCGATCGCTTTCTCGCTGTTTGGTTTTCTAGGTTGCAGCCTTTTCTAATAAGAGCTTCGCCCGTTTGACCATTTCCGGAATCTCGATCGGATAATCGCCGGTGAAACACGCCGAACAAAAACTTTTCGTGTCTTCGTTAGTCGCACTCAGCATTCCTTCCCGGCTCAAGAAAGCCAAGGAATCCACCCCAATTTGAACGCCAATTTCGGCGACGGACTTGGTAGCAGCAATCAACTGATCTTGATTGTCGGTGTCGATGCCGTAAAAACAAGGATGAGTCACTGGGGGCGAAGAAATTCTCATGTGAACTTCGGTGGCGCCCGCATCCCGCAAGGCTTTGACAATTTTGCGGCTGGTAGTGCCGCGGACGATAGAATCGTCGATAATAATGACCCGCTTTCCTTCCAACACATCTTTGAGAGGGTTGAGTTTCATGCGGATTCCTGACTCGCGCATTGTCTGAGTCGGTTGAATAAAAGTGCGTCCGACGTAGCGATTTTTAATCAATCCTTCGGCGTAAGGAATGCCGGAAGCTTGAGAAAAGCCGATCGCCGCTGGGATTCCAGAATCGGGAACACCGATGACTATATCAGCATCAATCGGAGATTCGACTGCCAACCTCCGCCCGATCCGCAGTCGGTAGGTATATAAATTTTCACCTTCCATAATGCTGTCTGGTCGAGCAAAATAGATCATTTCAAAGACGCAAAGTTTGCGTTTTTGCTGCTGACTCCAGTGGAAAGAAGCCATACCTTCCTCTGTAATCCAAACTAATTCTCCCGGTTCTACGTCCCGCAAAAATTCAGCACCGATAATATCTAATCCGCAGGTTTCCGATGCTAAAACGTACCGTTGCGGAGTTGTGGGGAGGGTGCCAATTACCAGCGGGCGGACGCCGTGGGGGTCGCGGACTCCCATGACGCCTTGGGGGGTGGCGATCGTCAAACTAAAGGCTCCTTGGCACATAGCAAAGGCACTGATCGCAGCTTCCAGCCAGTCTTTGCCCTGGTCTACCTCCCAACCGATCGCCACTGCGATCGCCTCTGAATCCGTCGTGCTGACAAACTCGCACTTCCGAGACAGCAATTCTTCCCGCAATTCTTTAGTATTGACAAGATTCCCGTTATGTGCTAGAGCCAGACTTCCCAAGCGAGTTTCGACAACCACAGGCTGAGCGTTGACCACGCGGGACGAGCCGGTAGTAGAGTAGCGAGTGTGCCCTACGGCTAAGTTACCGGGCAAATGACCTAAATTCGATTCGTTGAAGACTTGGGAAACCAGTCCCATCTCCTTGTGCAGGTGGACTGTTTCACCATCAAAAGTAGCAATTCCGGCGGATTCCTGACCTCGGTGCTGCAAAGCATACAAGCCGAAGTAGGTCAACTTGGCGACATCTTCACCCGGTGCGTAGATACCGAAAACGCCGCAAGCTTCCTCGGGCTTGTCTGGTTTGCTAGAATGCTCGTCAGCCTCGAAGGAATGGTTGGGAATCATAGATGGGTGGGCTCCTAATGGGAACGGTGGGTTAGCGGGAAAGTTTCAGCGGGAAGTTTTGTTTGCGATCGCGTCGCATAACTTAATAATTCCTTAATATTGCCACGGATCGAACATTAATTTCAAGTTGTTTGGCATTCTGGCTGGGGATGTGGGGCGTTTAAGGGGATTGTAATATCGATCGCCCATATCTCTGATAGTAGCGTTTATTCACGGGGGGCGATCCTCTTCGAGGGCTTCGCTAACGGGGGGAAAACCCGCATAAGTAATTCGGGATTCGCAAATCGATAGATTTTGTAGGGCAAATAGGTCTTTTTCAAAGATTAAGATATCGAGGGCGATTTCCTACGGGATAGCTACGCTTCACGGGCTGTTTGAAATATTAGCATTTAATGGCGATCGCTCTTGACTTTTGTGTGAGATTGACATACTATATCATCATGGGAATCTGTGCGGCCATATAAATCATTTTTGACACGACAAGTTATGTCAATAGCACAGAGCAGATAAATTTTTCAGTCTAATTGGTAGGGTGCGTCGCTGCGAGATTCTTGATGAAACTTGCAGATTGTAGATGGCGATGCACCTTACTATTGTGTGGTGCGTCGCTGCGAGATTGTCGATCGAAATTGCAGATTTTCGATGCGACGCACCCTACGGATTAAGTCCATGCACTTGCTATTATGTGGTGCGTCGCTGCGAGATTGTCGATTTGATTTGTAGATTGTTGATAGCGACGCACCCTACGGCTTCAACCCGCACATCCTCCGGGTTTTGTTTATCTAGACGCGGTTTCAACCGCCGCTTCCAATTCTTGAAAAATTTTGTAACTACCGCAAACTACTTCGATACAAATATCTCCTTCCAGCCGAAAGTAGAAAAGAGTTGAAGAACCTGTCTCAACCAAACCCTCTTGATTTTGAAAAGGATAGGACAAAGCAGATAAAATTTGACTCTTATCTTCTGTCAGTTGTCTTAATTCTGCGTTACCTACCCAGAAGCAAGAGTCTTCTGAGTCGGAGTTGACAGGTTGAGAGATTACCTGATGCACGAGTTGATAGAATTCGATCGCAGTATCGTAGATCCCGGTTCCGAAAGTAAAGTCCAAACGCAAGGTTAAAGGTTGAGGGATGAGAGAAATACCTGTGAGGTCGGCACTTTTCAGGTCTTCTATGCAAAAATGTTTTAAAGGGCGATCGGTTGTAGCAGTCATAGAATTACCGTGCCAATAAATTATGGTGGAAATTAACGCTTCAGCTCAATATCAAACTCAAGCCGAGAACGATAAAAGTGAACGTCAAATTCTAAGAAAAAATTTGTCTGTCCCAGAATCAATGATACGCTATCACTTTTTGCCCAAGCAAATACTAATCTTACCGGAGCAAACTCCCCTATTTCAGCCATGAAAAATACTGGCATCGCTGGTTGATTACCAACGTTACCAGCCAGTCGAATAATGGCTTTGCTGTCATCCCACACTAAGCCAAGCTGAATTCCTATTTTGTAAGGCAATACACTCACTGTTGCACCGCTGTCTACTAACCCAACAACTTCGACTCTCTGGTTATTGTGGTGCAGAATCAAGGGAATGCGCGGTAAGCTGTCAAACTCATCTTGAGAGGGGTGATTGGTAGAGTATTGAAATCGCATAATACTCACTTTTCGTTGCTGTTAGCCAGATTCATTGCCTGCATCAAAGCTGTACCAGCACCAAAAGTATTGTAGGGAGTTGGCAAGTAGTAAGTCTTGTAAGGTTCCAAAGGAAAAATATTCTGACTGATATCTTCTTCCGCCATAAGAATACGGATTAACTCTCGTTTATCGATCGCAGACAGTTTTTTAATGGTAGGGAGTAATTCTGTTAGTGTCATCGGTTGTTTTCCTACGATGCGTCTATCTTGATGATAGCAGGTGAACAGTGTTTGTAGGGTGCGTCGCTGTGAGATTGTCAATTTGATTTGTAGATTGTTGATAGCGACGCACCTACAAGTGAGACTACCCAGAAACAAGAGCAACGCGAAAACCTCTGTCGTCGTCGCCTGCCCTATTCCCGGAGCGATAGGCACTGCGACAATTCACCGCATGACATTTCCAGGAACCGCCACGAAGAACTCTCAAGTCAGAGTGAGTTTCCCAAGAACTTCCATCATTTGGTGCGCCATTGTAGTTAAAATTCACGCTATCGCTGCACCATTCGTTAACATTCCCGTGCATATCGTAAAGTCCAAAAGCATTCGGAGGAAAACTCCCGACATCCGTTGTTTCTTTGCGGGAAGGTTCCCATTGTGCAGAACCATAGGGATAGCCACTATAATTGACTAAATCCGCGGTAATTGTTTCGCCAAAGTGAAAAGGTGTTTTAGTTCTCGCGCGACAAGCATATTCCCACTCGGCTTCCGAAGGTAAGCGATAAGTCTTGCCTGTTTTTTGGGAAAGTTTCTCGCAGAATTCCACAGCATCATTCCAACTTACTTTTTCTACAGGACGTTTCGCGCCTTTGAATTTAGATGGATTATTTTCCATCACTGCTTGCCACTGCTCTTGAGTGACTTCATACTTGCCCATAAAAAAAAGGAGAGATGTTAACTTTGTGTTGATGTTAACTTTGTGTTGCGGATTTTCCATATTTTCTTTCCCTACTTCCTCAGTGGGGGAGCCCATCAGGAAACTGCCTCCAGGGATTGCTATCATTTCTAAGCTTGCACCGCCACCTAAATCTTCGCTAATAAATTGTGCTTGATTGTCTTTACGGTTAGTTATATTACCCTGGACATCAACTGTCACTGTTTCAAAATCAAACGTTTGTAAATTTCTCATAATTGTGGGTTTTAAAGAAGAAAAGATATTGTAGAAATTTAACCCGCGCAGGCGGGTTTTGTCAGTGTAGCGGTGGTTGAAACCAGGCACTTTCAACCACCGCTACTTATCGCTCGCCATCAAACAGATCCAATTCGACGCTCGATCGCATTATAGAACCGATCGCCCATATCACCCATCCCGACCTCAATCAACCCCAAATTATCCGCACTCAACACCCGCAAAGGCGAGTCAGCACCCCCAACTACACCGATTTTCTGCCACATTTTAGCCAAATGTTCTTGCAAGTAAGCTTCCCAAACTCCTTGATTTTCCGGCGCGATGGAAACAATAATGCAGTTGCCCATTTCACCAAACAAAACTTCATCCCAACGGCTAACATTTGCCGAATTCAAGCCCAGATGGATTTCCGCACCCAGTTTACCAGAGATGCAGGATTCCGCCAGGGCGATCGCAATTCCACCTTCCGCAGCATCGTGGGCCGAACATACCCAACCGCTGCGAATACCGTCGCGACAAACTGATTGCACTTTCCTTTCCAATTCAAAATTAATCCTTGGCGGTTTCCCCGCTACAATCCCGTGAACTGCCGCTAAATATTCCGAACCTCCGAGAGTAGCAAAAGCCGATTTCTTCGGAGTTTCAGTTTTCAATTCAGAATTAGCAGATTGAAAAAAGGTCAGTTCATCCTGACTATTTGCTCCAATTCCCAACACATAAATTAAATCGCCCTTCTTTTGCCAACCTTGACCGCAAATCTTCGTCAAATCTGGAATCAATCCCACCATTCCGATTACCGGAGTTGGATAAATCGGTTGAGGATTGCCATCAGAATCAACCGTTTCATTGTACAGAGAAACATTACCCCCAGTCACAGGTGTTTTCAACTCGCGACAAGCATCAGCAATCCCGCGACAAGCCGATGCTAACTGCCAATATCCTACAGGTTTTTCGGGACTGCCAAAATTGAGATTGTCCGTAACTGCAATAGGTTCAGCACCGACACAACTTAAGTTTCTCGCTGCTTCCGCTACGACGGCTTTTGCACCTTCATAAGGGTCGAGATAAACATAGCGAGAATTGCAATCAACCGTCGCCGCAACTCCGGGAATAACCCCCCCTGGCGAGGGCGGGCACGGGGGCACCGCCCCTACAAGGGGGGGAGAAAATTCGGCAGTTTCTCTTCCTTGTGCTTTCTTAAATAAGGGAATAGCTTCTGCTTCCTCTTGTAGCGTCGCCTTAGTAAGGGCGGGTTCTTCCTCTTGTAGCCCCCCCTTAGCAAGGGGGGGTTGGGGGGGTTCTTTTTGACATGGTTCCAGAGGCCGCAATCTGACCACAGCAGCATCAGCGCCTCCCGGCAAAACAACAGTATTATTTTGCACCTGATGGTCGTATTGGCGATAAACCCAGCGTTTAGAAGCGATGGTGGGAGTATCTAAAAGAGTCAGCAAAATCTGATTCCAAGTTTGGAAATCACCTTGAACTTCGATACCGGCTGCGGTGCATTCCGGCAACTTGTCCGCCGTCCATTCCCATGCTTTTCTAGCATATTCTGGCGCTTCCGTTAACAATTCGCGGTGATAAATTGGCGTATTATCTGCCAAAGCAGTCGCGGTAATTTCAGCAGCGATTTCGCCTTTAAACAGAATTCGGACGATCGGCTCTGCGATGACTGTCCCCGCGACTACGGCGTGCAATCCCCAGCGATGAAAAATATCAATTAATTCCTGTTCCCGTCCTTTCTGTGCGACAAACAACATCCGTTCTTGCGATTCCGAAAGCAGGTATTCGTAGGGAACCATACCGCTTTCTCGAACCGGAACTTTATCTAAATCAAATTCAATTCCGACACCACCTTTGGCTGCCATTTCCGATGTCGAACAGGTGATTCCTGCCGCGCCCATATCTTGGGCGGCGACGACAGCACCAGTTTTGAATGCTGCCAAACAAGCTTCAATTAAGGATTTTTCGAGAAACGGATCTCCTACTTGGACTGCTGGGCGGTCATCCATTGATTTGTCGGTCAATTCTGCACTAGCAAAACTTGCGCCTCCCATGCCATCTCTGCCAGTAGTTGAACCCACATAAAGCACAGGATTTCCGATTCCCGATGCGCCAGATTTAACAATTTCTTGAGTTTCCATTAAACCCAAAGCCATGACATTAACTAGCGGGTTTTCAGAATAAGCAGCATCGAAATAAACTTCGCCGCCAACCGTGGGTACGCCGATGCAGTTTCCGTAGTGACTGATTCCCGATACAACACCTTTGAACAATCTCTGAGTTTTGCTATCATCTAAATTGCCGAAACGTAGAGAATTCAAAAGTGCGATCGGGCGAGCACCCATTGTAAAGATATCGCGGAGAATCCCACCGACGCCAGTTGCAGCACCTTGGAAAGGTTCCACTGCTGACGGGTGGTTGTGGGATTCAATTTTGAAAGCAAGTTGCAAGCCATCTCCCAAGTCTACGACGCCGGCATTTTCTCCTGGGCCGACGAGAATGCGATCGCCCTCTGTGGGAAACTGTTTTAATAGCGGCCGCGAATTTTTGTAGCAGCAGTGTTCGCTCCACATCACGCCGAACATTCCCAATTCAGCCTTATTGGGATGGCGGCCGAGACGCTGAACGATTTCTTCATATTCTTCGGGTTTGAGTCTTTCAGCGGCAATTTGTTCGGGGGAAAATGGGAGGTTTGGCATAATAATTGCGATGTTTTGTAGATTTTACATCCCGACTTGGGATTTTGTCGATCGGGATTTAGGTATCAAGACCAAAGAAACCGGGTTTTTTATTTAATCTGAGGGTTGGAAGGAAATCTTTGGGTGCATCTGGTTTTTGAGGAGGGCGAAGCATGACCGCATATAAATTATTAGTTATAATCCCATATTGACTGCGGTCATGCTTCGCCCCTACAAACATATTTGTCTTGCGCCAGATGCACCCAAATCTTTTCGGTAAAAAACCCGGTTTCTGACCACTCGTCCATCCAGGACTGTTAATGCTAATTTCTAGGATGACAGAGTTTGTGGATAACAGCATTCAGATTTTAATTTCTAGCATGAATTGAAGGGGCTGCATTGTTGTCAACTTAATCTCAAAGATCGTAGCAGTTTTTGGCGGCTCCGATGAATTCCTAGGACGCGATCGATCGTACAGGGAAACTGAGAAGTTACCAAATATCGGATAATAATTGACATATATCTTATTTTCTGCTAAAGAAGTCGCACCCGACAGTTAAGATATGCTTAATTCCTCAAACCCTCTTCCTTCTTCCCTCTTCCTTCTTCCTTCTTCCTTCTTCCCTCTTCCTTATGACTCAAAATCTCAATTTTGCCAACCAAAACTTGCGGAACCGTTCATTTAAAGGGCTGGACTTATCAGGGGCGAACTTCAGCGGTTGCGACATTCGAGGCTGCAATTTCACCGGGGCGATTTTGAGAGGGGCAAATTTTCAGGGCGTCAGAACCGGACAAAGCCGCCGCCGAGTAAAAAAATTGATTGCTAGGGCTGGCGTAACAGCGGTGATAGTGACGGCTGCTGGGGCTTTGATTGGACTGATTGGCGGGGTGGATGCGGGGGCTGTGGCTGTGGCTGGGACTGCTGCGACGGCGATTGCTGCGACTCGGGGCGAGGCGGGAATTGTGGCGGGGGCTGTAGCTGGGGCTGCTGCTGCGATCGGCGCTAACGGTATTGTGACATTTTTGGGCGGGGATACTCTGAGGGGAATTGGTTTATTTTTGGTTTCTGGGGTTATTTTGGGGTTATGTGCGATCGGCTTTTTTATCGCTGTTGAAGAAATCGAAAAATTATCAGTAACGTCGTTTAGAAAAGCTGATTTAACTGGCGCTATATTCGATCCGGGGGCGGTTCTCGATGCTGATTTTTCCGATGCGCGAGGCTTGCCGTGGTAACCTGCACAATTAGTTCGCGTTTGGTAAAATAACCCTGATAACGTTAGGTATGAAAGCACGTCCGCCGCTACTGGGAGGACGTTAAGCGTGCGATCGAGGCGGGGATTATTCCGGCGATTTAGAAGCTGATTGATGATGGTGGAAGATGTTTTGGGCGATCGTACCCACAGACTTATGTTAAATTAGACAAGATTGCAAAAATAGCTAAGACGGGCTCTCCGGCCCCTCCCACAAAAATCATCTTTTCTTGTGCAATGGGCATCTTGCCGTCCTAAAATTTGATTAAAAGGACTTTTGCAAAAGGTCTATTTTCCTGTATTTTCAGTCACTCACAGTACCTCCGGCGAACGACTTCTTTTTAAAGCAATAGATAATTGCCTCAATCGTTCGCTAACTTCTAAATTCGATTCTTGTGACTTCAAGTTATCAGGTATTTCAGCAAAGAGAAGTGGATTTTCCTGCAACCACTCATTGAGAGCAACCCCAGTCCAAGTACCTTCTTTGTCTCGGAAACTATCAACTAAACCCTTCAGTTCTTGAATACAGTATGACTCGAAACCAGAGGCACCGAAAATTGCATAGCGTAGGTATTCTTCAAACGCATTAATATCATTCTCTACCTCAAAAGCTACAGAGTCTTGTGGAGATGTCAGGCCTTTAGAAACATCTACCACTATTTGCGTTGCTACCCCAGCAATTTGTGTTGCTACTCCTGGCACTCCCAAGACTTGTTGCCGAAGGTCAGGATTAAATAGTAAATCCGAGCCATATTTTACATATTTTTTGAGAATTTTAAAGGCAGCTTCTTCGCCACTATAGTAGTTATCAACAATTTCAATATCTACTCCTAAACTTTTGATGATTTTATTTCGAGTATCACTATTTACAGGGCCACGAATCAGCGCTTCCGCAACTGGACGGGCAAAGCGTAAAAATAATACGCTTAAACTATTTTCGAGTTTTGCTAAAAAATACTCCTCGGAATTTTCAATTAGCCTGAATTTTACTTGGTTACTTTCCCATAATAACCTTGTCATGTAGTCAACTAATTTTAAGGCTTCATCCTTAAGTTCTAAAGCAAGTTGATGAGCAATTGAAGATAAAAGCTTACTAATATCACCGTACAAACTATCACGCCAAGCAAAATTGGCTTTCATTCGATCGAACTCGGGATTTGAGTTAGCTAGAAAAATCGTATCTTTCTTTTTAAATGTTTCCTCCCTAAGTTTCTTCATTTCTGCCTCAACGATTTGTAAATATCGTTCTCTAAATTTTTCTATTTGAGTGAATGAGTTAGCACTTGAACTCTCTAAGGGTTTGTTGACAACAGAATGTTCATAATATTTTTGTAAGTCAGCTCTAATTATTTCCCATTTTTGGTTCCACCATTCTGTAAACAAAACTCGGCGATTATTTTCTTCAAAGAGCTTTGCTTCTTCAGGATTTTCAGGATATTTTTTGCTAACTGTAATATAAATTTCTTCAGAATTGCTGATAATTTTATCGATAGACGCTTCGCATCTTTTCTTTAAAATAGAGACACGCTCAGTGTTGATATAGTTAAATATTTTGTCTTTAATTTCTGGAATGCCCGTGCCATCTTTAGTAATAATCTCTCGATCGGTAATTCCAGTTAATCTCTTCAACTGAGCTTGAATGTTACTGGCTTCTCCAATCTCTAACTTAGTCTGTTCTCCTGCTAAACCATTCAAAATTAAATAGGCTCCCGCTGAACCATATACAATGCGTTCAGGTGGAAGGTTTGCACGCCTTAACCAATCTTGGGAAGCTTCTTCAATATGTGTTTTAAGCGCCTCTGCACTACCTAATGAATCAATTCGACTTAAAAAAACAAACAGCTTATCAGCAACGGTGACGTTTTTATCGCCAAGTTCTGTGAATTTTATTATTTCTAGTTCCTTTTCTCGGAGGCTAGTAAACCGCTGTACTAATATCACAGCATCACAGTCAGATAGCATTTCTTGTGCTTCGTCAACGTGCTTTGCTAAACCAGAATCCAAACCCGGAACATCATAAAAAACGATACCTTCAGCTTGAGCAAGTTTGTTAGTATAAAGTCGAGCTTCTAAAACAGCGTGAGCATACTTTTCATCTGCTACATATTTTTTTAGCGGTTCTCTAATATCTTCTAGTCTAGTAAATGAGAAAGTCACATTACCTTCTCTTCTTACCTGTTGTAAAGTTATTTCGTTTGCTCTTATGGTATTTATGTCTTCTTTCGCTCCTACTTTATCCAGTTCCTTGAGTAAGTTGATAAACTCCTCTTCGTTCCTGGCTTGTACTTCCAGCCTTTGTTCGGACTCATTTTCAACTGAATAAATTTGAGTGGTTGTAAATGTACATCTTCCTCCCTTAGCTGGAAGTAAATCACATTCCAACCAGGCATTAATAAAGGTGCTTTTTCCCGCTTTCTCTAATCCAACGACAGCGATGCGAAACTCACGCTTTTTGAGTCTTTCAAGTTGACGGCGAGTTGGTTCTGCTTCTTGCAAAAGTACGTCTTTTAATCGAGCAGGAACTTCAGCCTGGGGTAACATAGCCAAATTAACCGCGTGTCGCTGCACGTTTAGAGCGTCGCTAAGACGAGCTTCATAGTAAGAAGATGCTGTTTTCCAATCCATTTTGGGCTTCCTTAAATGCGGTTAAATTTTTCTAAACCCGATACAGATAGATATTTCAGAGAAGCTAATTGTGTAACCATACCTTGTCCATTAGAAGGGAGATTTCTCTTTAAAATATATGGGACTTTCTTCCCAATCATTTCTTCCCCATCATCAATGTTAATCCTGATGTAAATTTCTCTCTGTTCACTAACAGTTGTAATATCTTCGTCGGTTCTGTCTAAAAGCTCCCATGTCGCCTTCGCATCTTCTGGAGTTGTACATAGAAAATATAAGGAACTATCTATGAGTTTTTCTATGTCAGACACATTAATTGGGTTATTGTTGCTTAAATTTCCTACCACCGATGCTGGTACAATAAGACACAAAGCTACAGGTACAGAAACTTTTGGACGTGGTGGAGAGATATCTGATGGCGGAATTTGGCGACTATTTCCTACTTCTCGTTCTTTTTTAGCTTTTTCAAGATATTTTATACAAACAACTGCTCCTACAATGAGACATCCTATAACAACAATCTGAAATAACTTCATATCATTACCTTCCAAATTACTCCCAAACTTACGTGCATTTTTAAACATCTCTTTCCCAGGCTTAATTATATTATCATTTATCCATTGGGTTTTGTTATTAGGATTACTTATGAAAAGCCCAATAATATCAACTGATATAGATAAATCATCTTCTAATGATGCGTAATCTTTAATTTTAAGATACTGACAAACTTCTTGAGCTTGTGAGTTGTCTGATCCAAGTATTATATATATTACTGTGGACAGAACTCCCTTATTTTGATTTTTAATTTTAGGATAAATCTCCTCACAAATCGCTTGATACAATTTTTCTATGTTTTGACCTACTGAAAATTTGGGTTGCGGATTCATGTCATTATATTTTTGGGATAGAACAAGGATTTTAAATTAACAAAATCAATTGTCAATTCAGTTAACTTTCCAGATTTTTCCTAAGCTAGAAAACTCTTCTGCTAGGTTTTGAGCTTTTTGTTCCATAGGTTGCCAGACGTTTCTTTGCTTTTCATAATCAATAGTAATTTCTTGATTTGCCTTATCGAGCCTTTCTTGATAACGGTCAATAATATCACTCTGAACTTTATCTACATTTTTTTTTAGACAATCAATTTGTTCTAGTAACCAGCGTGCAACTTGATTTACTCTTTCTGACTCTTCCCCTTTCGCCTGCTCTATCCAACCAGTCAGTAAATATTCTATGCTGGGTAGTTTAGCATTATCGCTAGAACGTGGTTGATACTCGGTTTCATAAATGGTTTTTTTCCCTATCCACAATGTATACCAAGTTCTTTTTTGTCTTTCAACCTGTACTGCTTCCTCCCAAGTTCCTTTTGTAATAGGAAATCCTGCTTGAAATCTAAAATTAAATGTTAAATGACTCTCGACTTTAATCAGTTCTGATTCAGGAAATTTAATCGCTATGTTAGGTGCAATATCATTGGCTTCATTTTCAAAATAAGACAAATGGCAACGAAACAATTCGGAGACAGCCTGATGAATTCTATTTAATTCTTGAGTAGAAATCTGTTCTAATACATCCTGTATAACAATGTTAAGATGGATAGCTAGTTCATTGAGTTCTTCATTAAGTTCTTTGAGTTTATTTTTCTCTGCCTCCGTTCTTGCTTCCATTGTTATTCCTTCTTTAGCAACGGAAGCCTTGTAGCCTAAGCCAACTAAACGGTTCAAGTTTCTTGCTAGTAAATTGACATTTAAAACATTTGCTCTTTTTAAATTCGGACTGTCTAAGTCTACCCTTCCAGTTTCTAAAGACTTTGCCACTGCTTCCAATACTTGGTTAATTCCTTTTTGAAATTCATTTTCCCATGAATAAAGTGGGAATAATTTTTCTTTTAATTCATTGTATGGTTCGACCTGCTGGAGTTCCGAAATTATGGTTCTTATATACTTCACAACATCATCTTCTGACTGTTTTCCTAGAACCTGTTTAACTTTTGTATCTAGTCTTTCAAAAGGCTGTTTTAAATTTGTATCGCTAATTTCTAAGAACTGTTTAAGTGATGCCCTAATCCTTGATATATTTTCGTATTCCTGTTTATAGCGTTCTTCCGAACTATTAAGAATAGCTGTTGTTGTTTGTGTTGCCCATTCCGTTACGGCATTTCCTGCGGATAGATTGAAGCGTTCTATAATTTGTGGGATTACTAACTGTGGAAAGTGTTGAGTAATATGTCCCCTTAAGTTCTGTTGAAATTCCTCTGCATAAGATTTTTGCCATAATGCTTCAGCAACTCGGTTTCGATCGTGTCTAGACCATTTCTGTACGTTACGTGGCAGGACTTCTAATATATCTTCATCAATTAATCCATTAAAATTGTTGTCTGCCTTTTTACAGGCTTCAGCACTATAGATATCATCATTATTTTGGATCTGAAGGGCTAGTAGCGCAGGCCATGTACTAAGTTTGACAACTTGTAACTTCTCAATATCTTCTGTATATTCTTGTAATTGTTCAGTCAATTCGTTTTTTATATCACGTATAGCTTTTTCAACAAAGCGATTTTCTGTTTCAGGCCAATTTTTGTCGGCTCGAAAAACGTCAATCCGATTCAGAGTAAAGAGCATACGTGCAGGAGAACCACCTAAATCTTTTACCTGCTGTACAACTTCTTGCAGTAAGCTTTTTACTTTATGTGCATCGGTTTCTGCACTATTGTATGTGACTATGCACAATGCCTCTCGGCACTGTTTAATAACATCTGCGTTACCTTGATCGCCCACATACGCCAAACCAGGTAAATCAAGAATTTTTACCCTTGTTCCTTGTGGCAGTTCCAGTTTAGACTCTTTGACAAGCCTGAAAGGGTAAAAGATTGTAGATTGTGGGCAAGCTAAATTCGGTTGTTTTTCTCTGTTTTCGATATAACTTATCATTACTTGGTATAAGCGCTGATAAATTTTTTCCTCTCTGATACCTCTCCATTCTCCACATTCCCACAATGCTCCTGGTGTTTCATGGATTATTAGAGACTTTTCCTTGCTATATTCGATAGTGACTGCCCCTGCGCTCATTTCACTTACGGCTACGGGGACAATTTCGGCTCCACATAACAAATTTACCAGAGTGCTTTTCCCACTACTGGTGGTTCCTGTAGTCGCAAGAGTCAGAGTTGGATTACGAAGTTCATCAACCAGATTACTTAAAGCCTCGTCTAATTTACTAGAAAGTTCTTGTATTTCAGGCTGATATGTATCTGGTAAATGTTCGGAGATTTCTGTAGAAAAATTATTCCAGTATTTAGCAAGCAGTTGAGCTTGGAATTCTACTTCGTCAAAAACTTTGTATAATTGTTTACTCATGTGTTAAATACTGGTGTTGAGAGTGAATATGTATCCTATTTAACATATTTGAGTCGCAACTGATAGAGGGCTGACAGCCGCACTGTTTAATTATGACTCTAGGGTATTATACTATACTTGTAAAGATACGATCGCACTTTCTTTAAAGAATTTTACACACAGGCTCTTGAGATTGTTGCAGGTCTTCAATCAGATGATCGGCGGGCGTTGCTTAATGCAGGTATGAAACGATCGCCCGCTCGCCGAACGAGCGCTCTCTATTGTAATAAATTATACCCATATTCCCCAAAAGTCGATCGCCCGCACAGTCAAACACCAGTTTTGTGCGAGCTCTGTGATTGTCGTTTGCGTGCACGAGGGATCTCGCACGTTAAGAGTTGGTAGACTCACAATTACCTATTCCTCACCCATTCCCGGAATTCTCGCACTGCTGCGGTTGCGCCTGCTGTTTGAGTGCGATCGATCGGTCTGTTGCGATTTTCATGTTCCGGTAGCGGCACCATAATTTCTAATTGACCTTGATGATAAGCAATTCTTGTCGAACGTTGGTTTCCCAGTTACGCGAGCAAATATTCATATAATTTATAACTGATATTTGGCAGGAAAACTCTTTGTTCAGAGGACGTTGATATTGTTAACATTTGAGTTTGGTTTGTATTAATGACTATTTGTTTGTGTAAAATAGCAGGGAGTGCAAAACATTGACTTTATGACTAAGTTTCCCCACGATCAGTTTGCTAAAGAATACCTTCAAGAGTTATTGTCGCCTCTGGGAGAAGTAGAAACCAGCAAAGATGTCACCGCTGAAGTCAGAGAAATTGATGTCTGGTTTCAACCCACTTCTTTTGAGGGCGAATATGTTCAGAGTTTGGGTTTATTGGGTAAGATGGCTGCTACTGTAGCTGTGATTGAGCCGTTTCGCAATCCGGTTAATACTGAGGGAATCTTCAGTTGTGTGGTAAAACTATTAAATAGTAGGGCGAAACTGGGGCGGCAGACGAATCGAGAAGACCAGGGTTTAGAAGAAAAACAATTGCCGAGGTTGTGGATTTTAACTCCCACTGCTTCGGAACTTTTACTGGACAGTTTTGGTTTTCGGGTTCCCGAAGAGTCCGAGGGCTGGGCGAAAGGAGTTTATTTTTTAACTCAGGTTTGGAGAGTCGGACTAATCGCGATTCACCAGCTACCGAGAAGCCCCGAGACTATGTGGTTGCGGATGTTGGGCCGCGGGCGGGTACAGCAGCAGGCGATCGCAGAACTCAGTGCATTGCCTGTGGATAATCCACTCCGAACTAACGCGCTAGAATTATTGTACATCTTGCAGGCAAATTTGCAAGCGAATACACCACCTATTCCCGCAGGGGATGATGAAGATCAGGAGTTAGTTATGGCGATTGCACCTCTTTTTCAACAACATTTAGAAGCTGCACAACAACAAGGCCTCCAACAAGGCCTCCAACAAGGCCTCCAACAAGGCCGGGAAGAAGGACAGCGGATGATTTTGGAGAGTTTTTTGCAAGTTAGATATGGGGAGTTAGACCCACGAACTGTCGCATTAATTCTACCGATTTCGGCTTTGCCTGTTGCCGAGTTCACCTTGCTGTTAGTGCAATTATCTACTCTGCCTGCGGGAGAAAATGAACACCAAAATGTGCAAATTTTGTTGGCACAAACAGTTATGGAAAAAACCTTCATTCAATCGGGACAATTAGAAGAAATCCCGGTAAATCTCATCCCCGATCTGCTGGCTTTATCCCCAGACAATTTATCATCGCTGTTGGCAGACTTGCCTCAATTATCGATTGAAGAACTGATGGCTAGATTGGCACAATCATTGACTTAGAAAAAAATAAACTGACGGGTAATAGCCTGTCAATATTGGGGCGGTTTCTCACAGACACCGCCTCTATATTTTGCAGGTGTCAATAGCTACGGTCATGCGCTACTGTAGTTAATAGTAGACTGTGGTCATTAGTCCTTGTTTTATGAAGTTGCGATCGTTCTTTTCTTTCCTCATTGCTGGCGTTTTGGCTCTCTTAGCCTTGAGTGCAGGCGGTTTTTACTGGCTGTCAACCAAAACTCCCCTCAATCTGCTCGCCGGTGGGCCGACAACTACTCCGGCTGCGGCTGTGTTTGTCTCGAAACAATCACCTGTGTTAGTTTCAATGCTGGTAAATCCCGATCGCCTCGAAGCATTGCGACAAATCTTTGCCTCTCCTGAAGAAAGAAGCCGATCGCACGCTGAATTCGAGCAAATAAAAAAAAGCTTCCTCGTTAATACTGGCCTGGATTACAGTCGCGATATCCAACCTTGGATAGGTGACGAAATTACTTTCGCCACCACCACGCCAGATTTCGACGATCGCGAACTCAACAACGGCAAACAAACCGGGTTTTTGCTAGCCGTTTCCTCCCAAAATGCCGATCGCAGTCAAGAATTTCTCACTTCCTACTGGCAAAAAGAATCTCGTAAGGAGAAAACTGTGCAGTCGGAAGTATACAAAGGTGTGAAAATTTCTTATAAAGAGTCACCAATAACTAACCCTAAAAAAGATTCGATTTGGTCTTTCAACTCGCTTTCTCTACCAAATTCAACTTTGCCTCCCAGCTTTGCAACAGCAGCAATCGGCGGTAGTTCTGATTCAGGAAGTAACAGTAGTTTTGTTTTATTTTCCAACAGTCCGAATGTGCTGCGAGATGCAATTGATAACGTAGAATCAGCAAACCGGAATCTCAACAACAGTCCTAACTATCAAAAAGCTTTGCAGCAGCTAACTCAAGGCAGAATAGCTTTAGGATTTGTCAATCTCCCGCAGTCGGAAACCAAGCAAAATTCCCAAGTTTCCCCCAATTCCCTCGCAGTTGCTATCGGAGTCAACCGACGGGGATTGCTGGCCCAAACTGCTTTGGTGACATCGGGAGACAAAACAGCAATTCCCACACTCTCCGCACCAGTGCAAGCCTTGCAGTACATACCCTCAGCCAGTCCTTTCACTGTCGCCAGCACCGATTTAAGGAATTTTTGGACTGATTTGTCATCGGCGGTGTCAACTAACGCAGAGGCTTCAAAATTAGTCGATCGCGCGATCGCAGATATTCAGCAAAATTCGGGCGTCAATTTGCCCCAAGATATATTTAACTGGGTACAAGGAGAATACGCTTTAGCCGTGGTTCCGAGTTCGTCAAACACTCCCGACTGGATTTTTGCGGCCGAGAAATCTGCTGATGCTCAAAAGGCGATCGACAAACTCGATGAAATTGCCCGCAGCAAAGAATACAGTATCGGCAACTTTACTCTCAGAAACCAGAAAATTACCGCTTGGACGCAGTTGACAACGAGCCAGAGTTACGATGTAAAAAATAAGAGCAAAAGTGCGATCGAAACCGAGGCAAAAGGAGTTCGAGCCACTGTCGGCAAATACGAAATTTTCACGACTTCCGTAGAAGCAATGGACGCAGCACTCAAAGCAGCCGAAACAGGCTCTTTGGTGGCAAATCAAGATTTTCAAACCAGCATCGAACCGCTACCGCCAGCTAACGACGGCTATTTTTATTTAGACTGGCCCTCCAGCAGAGCAATTTGGGAAAAACAAATCCCGCTGTTGAGGTTAATTGAACTTTCTGCAAGACCACTTTTTGACCACTTGCGATCGCTCACCGTCACCAGTACGGGAGAAATAACAGGAATTCGCAAAGCTACAATATTTATGCGGCTGAATTAGTCAGTTGTCAGTTGTCAGTTGTCAATAATTCGGACAGTTTGATGCCATCCGTAGGGGTGGTAAAAACCCGGTTTTTTACGTAAACGCACCTCGACCATCTATCAGCAGTGCAGTGGGAGCATCTCAGTTTTGATTTTATAGTGCTGTCCCCGCTCGCGATCTATCCAACACTCGCGAGCGGGGACGCTCGCACTGTAAAGAAATTGCTTTTTCCAAAAGTGAGAGGCTCCCAGTCCAGTCATGAGTCATAGCACGTTTAAAAATTATTGGCACAAACATTGTGTTTGGGCTTACTGTCTCATAACTAATGACTGATAACGTTCGCGAGCTCTTAAGCTCGCAAAACATGACTAATGACTAATAGCGTTCGCGAGTAACGTTCGCGAGCTCTTAAGCTCGCAAAACATGACTAATGACTAATGACTACTCAGGATTGACTACTATTGGGTTGACTGGTGTTTTAGGTTTCCCAAAATAAGCTTGAAACACCTCTTTGGCGATCGGCGCCGCGGCAACAGAGCCAAAACCGCCATTTTCCACAACCACGGCGATCGCAATTTCCGGCTTGTCCGCAGGCCCATAGGCTACATACAGCGAGTGATCCTTCTGTCCGATTACCTCCGAAGTCCCAGTTTTGCCCGCTGTTAGTGGAATTGAACCGTCATTGAGCCCCTGTCCCGTACCGTCGGTAACTACTGCCACGAGTCCTTCTTTAATCACATTAACTGTCGAAGGTTTCATCCCCGTAGGTACTGGTTTTGTCTCAGGCTTGCCAGTCAGAGAAGTCAAAAGATGCGGTTTGACGCGATTACCACCATTGGCGATCGAACCTACCATCACCGCCGCCTCCAAAGGAGTCACCAACACGAACCCTTGACCGATCGACATTGTTACCGTATCACCAGCATACCAAGGTTCTTTATAGATTTTTTCCTTCTGGGCCGGGGTCGGCATTTGACCGTGATCGCCACCGCCTAGGCCCAAAAGCTTCAAATCCGTATCCTTACCAATGCCCAAGCGGTGTCCCCACTTAGCAATTTCGTCCGGCCCGGCACTCATCCCGATTTGATAAAAAAACGTATTGCTGCTGAAAGCCAAGGCATCCCGAAAGCCGATGTTTCCGTAACCGCCACTGTGTTCGTTAAAATCAATTCCCCCCACAGTAATGTAAGACGAAGTACCAATAATTGAGTCCGGCGAAAACTTGCCCGACTCCATCCCCGCGACGGAAGTCACAATTTTAAACGTGCTGCCGGGGGGATAGCCTTGCATGGTTCGATTCACAAATGGATTTTCTTCCTGTTGAAGAGTTGCCCAATCATCCTTAGTGATTTTTCGCGTAAACAAATTGGGGTCAAAAGTCGGGTGGCTGGCCAAAACTAATACCGCGCCGGTTTTCACATCAAGGGCCACTACTGCTCCCCGGCGGTTCCCCAGGGCTGTTTCGGCTGCTTTTTGCATGGACAAGTCTATGGTTAGCTGCACTGCCTCGCCCGGTTTGGGCGGTGTCTCCCCCATCAGTCGCAATTCTTGATTTTGGGCATTTACTTCGATCAGCCGATCGCCCCACACACCCGCAATTTCCTTGTTAGAACTTGCTTCTATGCCCATCTGACCGACAATCATCCCCATTGGATATTCCGGGTGAGCTTTCAAGTCTTCTGCGGTAGCTTCGCCAATATATCCCAAAACGTGAGCAGCTAAACTGCCTTCGGGATAGTAGCGGCTTGCTTCTGGCCGCACTTCCACTCCCCGCATTTGTCCCACCTGTTCTGCTAGCGGTACAAACAATGCTGGTGGCATAGCTTGCTTGATTCGCACCGGTCTGTAGGATAGAGGATCAACTTTTTTTAATTTCTCTAATATTTCTTTAGCCGGGATTTTTAGCAGCGGACTCAACTTTTGTGCTGTCACTTTCCACTCTTCGGGCGTTTGTTCTTTCGGCCACAAATAGACCGATCGAGCTAAATTGTTAGCCGCTAGCAGCTTGCCTTTGCGATCGACAATGTGTCCGCGATTCGCCGGCATCGGTACTAGGCGAACGCGATTGTTTTCGGCTCGTTCTCGGTTTTGCTTGCCTTGTACCAGTTGCAATTCCACCAGCCGGCTAGCGTGCAGGCCCAGCAAACCGGTTGCTACTAGCATTAACACGATCGCCCGGTGTATCGGACGCGACTGTTTCTTAGGAGTTTCCAGCAGAGTTTTGTCATTCGAGCGAAATTCAGAGAGCGCAGAAATTTCTCGTTGCATCATTCTATAGGTAGATGTTAAATCCTAGATTTTAGAGTCCTGATTGTCAATTTTGCAGTATACATCATCACACCCGGGGCCGTTCTATAGGTGCAAGCTGCATTAACGGGAATTGACCGTTGGGCGAAGCGGAAAGATTGTTGACACTCCCCGGCAGTCAAGGCACGGGGATTCTTAAGACATTTCGGTCTTAATATCCCTATGGCTAGGGTTCCCAAACTCACCACATTTGCTTTTTGAGCGTGGTGATACCTTTTGGGCGTCTAGGTACATAGTACCAGGTTTCGCAGAGTCCCCGCGTACCATTTTCAAAGCTCGATCTCTAATCGTTTTTGCAGCACCAATATCAGCGTGTTCATGATAGCCACATTCTACACAGATGAATTTTTCACCATCTCTGTTGGACTTATCTATATGACCACAATTTCGACATTCTTGGCTAGAGTGTTTAGGATTGACTTTAATGACGACCTTTCCTTGCTTTGCAGCTAGATACTCAATCTTCAAAATCAATTCACCCCAGCCTGCATCAGAAATAGAGCGATTTAAACCTTTTTTTCTGGACTGTCCATTTTTGAGAAATCTTCCAGTTTTCTCCTCAATTTTTACACGACAACGACGTAGCATTCCAGAAATATGTAAATCTTCTAAAGCAATTGCATCAATATTTCGCTCCACTATTTTGTGAGCGACTTTCCATTGATACGCTTGACGCCGATTGCTGATTTTTTGATGTAATAGTCCTACTTTTTTGGCTGTTTTTTTCCGATTTTTACTGCCTTTGACTTGGCGACTAACTCGTCTCTGTCTAATTTTTAAGGTGCGTTTAACTTTTTTATTAGTTGAAAATTTGGGATTTTCAATTTGATATCCATCGGAAAGATGCACCAGCTTGGTAATCCCTAAGTCGCATCCAATTACTTTAACCACATCCTGGAGAGATTTAGCCTTGTAATCGGGAACAGACTTGTCTTCGATCCTCAGAGACACGTACCAACCATTTTGGCGCTTCCTGACAGCACAAGCCTTGATAGTGAAACCATCAGGGATTGAGCGTGAGTTATAAAACCGCATCCAACCTACTTTGGGCAAGTAGATTTTGTTACCTTGTATCTTTATTCCCATTACAAAAGTAAAAGAGGTAAAGTTACTACGGTTTTTGAATTGAGGAAATCCTCTGCCTTCAAAAAAGTTTCTGTAGGCAGTATCTAAACGTTTAACGTTCTGTTGCAAAACTGTTGAGTCACTGCCACTATACCAAGGTCTAGCTATTTTGAGCTTCGGTAAGGATGTGATTTGAATGTCACCAGCAGTGCGACGAGGATTTTTGAGTTTACCTTCAAAGTCTACCTTGCCATCTTTCCAGGGATTGCCGGTTGCACCATTTTTACTGACGAAGCAGGTTAACGGACAAGCTTCAACCTGATTTCTGATATCGCAGTAGTCTCCTTGAACAAACTGTTGGTTATATTGAATGATTCTGTCGTTCAGACACCAGTTATAGTGACTTCTCAACATATCCACCCAGTTTGACATTTTTAAATCTTGGGTTTGATTTGGACGAAGTTTGTAAACATAGTTGGTCAACAAGATTGAGTCACCTCCTGTTTGTTGTGTACCTGATTTAAGCTTAAACTAAAATCTATTGGATTGAAGGGTTTGTCATACTTCTTTGTATTGAAAAGGTTTAAAAGTTGAAGCCTTGCTCTATATTTGAATTAAAGCCGTCCTATAATGACGGGGTTTTCAACCCAATTTTCTGATAATTGGCTTTTGAATAACTAATAACTCGTCACCGATCGCTGCAAACTAATCGCCCAAGCACCAAGAAATAGCCAGCAAAATCAAAGTCAGGCTGAGCCAAACCGGGAAATGGAGCCAGCCAGATAGACTCATAGGTAACAATAGCAAAACCTCGGCGAATAGGGAAGCAATTCCCAATACAGAGGCAAGCAGTATCAAATTTATCATCTTGACACCGTACAATTGCGGGTATGAGCGTGGCGCGTGTGGCAGAACTGGGAGTGGCACGAGGAAGGGCGATCGCACAGGTGTTGTTCTGATAAAAATAAGGAAGAGAAACCAAGAGGTTTTGAACTAATTAAAAAAAAATGTTCTTCCTCTCCTAGTTCGGATTCTTGGGGCTGCGATGGGTAAATTCTGAGTTGTGATTTTAAGTTGTGACAGAGGAGTAGTGCCATGTTGTTTAATCCGCGAGTTCATTTCAAAAACGCTGCGATCTTGGCTGCGACTTGTGCGATCGCCACCCACCCAGTTTTAGCAGAAACAGCCAATTTCGGCACATTAATTTTATCGCGAGGTTTTGGGGCCCCAACAGCAGCTTTGAGAGGTTCCACAGGCGGATCGTACTCTCTATCTGCCATTGCCAACGCCGATCGCCACAAAAACAAATGTTTGGGTTTTGCCACCCCCACTCCCGACCACATCATAGTCTTGCAGCAAAACTTGGACAAACTTACCATCCAAGTCAACAGCGGAGGCAAGGACACCACCTTACTCGTACAAGGCCCCGGTAACACCGTGCGCTGCGGAGACGATACAGGTCAGAATAAAGATGCTGGCATTGTAGATTCAGACTGGCAAGCAGGCTCATACAAAATTTGGGTCGGCACACTCGAACCCGGAGTCAAGTCTAACTATACGATCTCAGTACAGGAATAGGGTGCAGTGGCGCTGTGAGGTGGGGACAATCGAATATCTTCAAATTTTATCGCAATCTCCCCCAATCTGCTCCAGGGACACTCCCCCAATCTCCGACTCCCCAAATCTCGCGCTCCGCCACTAACTTCCCCCATCAAGTAAAATGTAAGATCGAAAGTGCCGTGTTTAACCAAAATTGGTAAATCCGAAAGTGCTAAAGACTCTTAGAGCTGACTTCAGTATAATTTTCGATCGCGACCCAGCCGCTCGCAACTGGCTGGAAGTTTTGTTTTGTTACCCAGGTCTTCAGGCCCTAGTGCTGCACCGCCTCGCACACTGGCTTTACGTACTGGGTCTTCCCTTCATTCCCCGCTTAATTTCCCACATTGCTCGCTTTTTGACCGGCATTGAAATTCACCCAGGGGCAACGATCGGCAAAAGCGTCTTCATCGACCACGGTATGGGGGTTGTGATTGGCGAAACAGCGATCGTCGGCGATTTTGCCCTAATTTACCAAGGTGTCACCCTCGGCGGCACAGGCAAGGAAAGTGGCAAACGTCACCCTACCGTCGGTGAAAATGTAGTTGTCGGTGCCGGCGCCAAGGTACTCGGCAACCTGCTAATTGGCAACAACGTTCGCATCGGCGCCGGTTCCGTCGTCCTGCGAGACGTACCATCTGACTGTACCGTTGTAGGGATTCCCGGCCGCATTGTTTATCGATCGGGAGTGCGCGTCAATCCCCTAGAACACGGCAGTTTGCCGGATTCCGAAGCTGCGGTAATTCGCTCTTTAGTCGATCGTATCGAATCCCTCGAACAGCAACTAAAAAGTTTGATTCCCCAACCATCTGCCTCATTAACTTCTGTTTCCGATTTCCATTCAGCATTCTCAACTTTAAATCAAACCAGTCATGTAGCTGTAGCTGAAAAAAACCAATTAGCTGTTGCCACCGCTTGTCAGTTAAAAGATAAAGCAATTCAAGAATTTTTCGACGGCACCGGCATCTAAAATTTGAATTGGGAATTGGGAATTGGGAATTGGGCATTGGGAATTGGGAATTGGGAATTGGGCATTGGGAATTGGGAATTGGGAATTGGGAATTGGGCATTGGGCATTGGGCATTGGGCATTGGGAATTGGGCATTGGGCAAACAGGGCATTGGGAAGAAGGCCAAACAGGGAAGAATGCCCGCGCAGGGCATTGGAACCAATAACCAATAACCAATAACCAATAACCAATAACCAATAACCAATAACCAATAACCAATAACCAATAACCAATAACCAATAACCAATAACCAATA